>JAFYMP010000043.1 GCA_017556585.1 Bacteroidaceae bacterium | reverse complement strand
TGAATAGAAATTTATGCTTTTTGCTTCACCGCTATTAACTACAGGAAAATATTGTTCTGTGGTAAAGGAAAGTGAACTGCTTACGTGACATTTACCATTGGGGGTTATTACGTAGGCTGAATAGTAATATTTACTCTGTTCAGACAGACCTTCTATTCTTTGGCTTATAATACCTCCCTGCTCTATGTTGACAACAGGTTTCTTTGTGCCGGCTGTAAGGATGCCGTTTGAGGCAAAATCAGAGAACAGTAAATCTGCACTCATATCAGATGGCAGTTCAGCTTCCGATACATAAAGAAAGCCAAAATCGCTCTTGTAGAGTTCATTGGTGGAGAGATTTATTACAGCACTGAGAGTAGCGGTGGTGGATGCTACGTTTTGTGCAGCATTAACACTGATGGTTGAAGGAGTCTGACCACCATCATCTTCATTGTTACAGGCTGTGAAAGAACATACTGAAATAACTGCTAATAGCAGACTGATTGTTTTAAAAAGTTTATTTCTCATATTGTAATAGGTCTTTAAGTTATTCTTACTGTCTGATTCGCAAATATACTAATAATCAATACAAAATACAAAGTTCTATAGTTATTTTTAGTAAGTATGAGATACATTGCATAATAACAATATACTACACGTTTTAGAAGTATACAGGAGCACGTCCAGGTGCAATAACTGTATACTCTGCAAACCCACGATATTGAAGAGGATACCAAGGACTCATAAAATCGCAAAAACCGGAATAATCATCCAATTCGTTAGCAAAATCAAGATAATCGAACGGTGCTGACGGACAATACTCATTAGGTCCTACCCAAAGAAAACGCTTAAACATACCATAAGTGCTTCCACTTAAATCTTGAAATTCTACTTTTGCTGTTATATAAGTTTCATTTGCACTCCATCTATCACTGTGATGAGATAAATGAATATGCTGATATTGATATGAATATCCTATAACTTTATTCAATGAATCCCTTATTGGCACCTCATTCCACGTTCCATATTCTACCCAATGAGATAATACACTTGCTACAAGTTCATTACCTTTATTCCAGAAGTCTAATACATCTGTACTTTCATCAATAATTTGACCGCTATTTCCTTGTGACCCACCGGTTTCTGAACGCGTTAAAACCTTCTTATTCTTTAGAATTTTACTCTCTGGTGTTATGATATTTGTTAATATATTATCGTACATCAGTTCGTTTGTCCTTTTATCAAATAAAGAATAGGTAGTAAACTGTTGTTCACCATTATACTGCCATTTTAGTTCTACTACGTTATAGCTGTCAATATTACTTAACAGAGTCATAACACTATTCAACAAATATTCGTACTTAAAATGAATAGCGGCTGTATCAGTCTTTAAAATAGCATAAGGAACCAATGTGAATCTGTCAAAACTATTGAAATATATTGGATGACATCTTGACTTATTATTAAAAAAGTACGATGTATCAAGATCTAAATAATCAATCTGTTTATAATCAAGCAATGACACACTACTTGAATCTAATATAGCTGAATAATCTTCCAAAACCTCCGACAGTTCTTGCTGCCAGGTCCTATTAAAATTCATATCTATTTCAAGTACATCCAATCCATAATCGGAAGTACATGAACACAACATGATGATTGTTGTGCAAAAACTTAAAAACACTTTTTTCATATTCTGTCTGTTTTATTTAATAATTATCGTTTCTACCACCACTCTATATTGCCATTAGCAATAGTAATCTAAATTCACTTACAGCCCTAACATCTCCTGTCTTATTTTCAATCTTATGGAACGAACCTCTTTTGATGAAACCTTTATAGGTTTGTTTAATATCTCATTACCTATCTGTTTCATCATTGTGCTGTCCTGTCTCTGT
>JAFYMP010000042.1 GCA_017556585.1 Bacteroidaceae bacterium | reverse complement strand
GTTCAGGTCTTGAAAAGCTTTATCGGCCTTTTGCCATACTTCGCACTCTTTTTTTAAAAAGTCAGTAAGGTTGTTCAGTATCTGTTTCATCTTCCCATTCTTTTATGTAGTTCTGCTGTTCTTAAACTATCTTTGTACAGATTGTTCGCGTTGATTTTCTCTTGGCTTAATGCAGAATCGCTATTACCCTCCCATCGGCGGCACAGATAAAGTTCTTCATAGATACGTCCTATTCTGTAATTGCGTGATATGGCTATTCCTACAGCATAGTCTTCTCCATAACTTACATTTGGAAAACCTATCTCTCTTATAACCGGTGTGTAGAATGCTCTTGGAGCTCCTAAACCGTTTATTCGCAATGCGTTGTTAGGACCGTTTTCGTCAGTCCACTCTTTGTGGTCAATAATACCCGGAGGTAGTGTTTCAAGCGCAAAATTGCAGATTCTGTAGCTGCCTATCACCATAGCACATTGTTCTGAATAAAATTTATCCACTATTTGCTTAATGGTCTCTTTGCCACTGTAAATATCGTCACTATCCAACTGTATGGCAAACTTTCCGCAATGTGGGCTGCGTACAGCCAGATCCCAACATCCGCCTATGCCTAAATCTTCTCTTTCCGGAATAATATGTATTACTCTGCTGTCTGTAGTGAACGAATTGATTATGGATGTGGTATTGTCGGTAGAATGGTTATCTACAATGATTAAATTGAACGGGAATGGAGCCTCCTGTTCTAGTACAGATTGTATGGCGTCAGCTATGGTACGTTCTCTGTTCCTAACCGGAATAATAACCGATGCTTCTACTGCAAAATCTTCGTTGAAAAGGCACTTTTTGTAACTGTTTGGGCTAAGATATGCGCCTATCTCTTTCAGATGGTCAGTGCATATCTTTTCCATTTCAATCTGGCTGTCTCTATTTCTGGGATTTACATAATCGAACTGCTTTTGTCCCGATGCGCGTGTGTCTGTTTCCACTACGGTGTAAAGCGGTTTGTCTATTCTGGTTATGCTGAAATTGCGCTGTACAAATAACCTGAATTGGTATAATCCGCCTATGGAATACTCCCTTGGCTGAGACTTTACAAAACTATCTGCCGCAGGGCGCGAAACACATATCACCGCTCCAAAATCAAAGTCATCTCTCAAACTACCGTCTTGTATGTCAATGACAGGATTGTGTATTATTTCACCATTTATCTCTTTGTTGAAATCAGAATACACAATACCGGAATTATTCTGTCGGGCCACAGAGATAAAGCTTTCAATAGCATTGTCATCAATGGAGATTTGCTTTCCGCTGATGTTCAAAAACACAAAAGAATCACAATTTTTCTCAAAAATAGCGCGCAATCCTGCTGTTGAGGTGCCGTATAAAGGAATATCTATAATCTGTACCATAACAAATGCGAAGATAGTCAATTTTTTTTAGTATCTTCGCAAACATTATCAGTATTGGATAAAATGGAGAATAATAAAACAAATTTAGTGGGTCTTACTTTGCCGGAATTGCAGGATGTAGTACTGCAGTTGGGTATGCCTATGTTTACAGCTAAACAGATAGCTGACTGGCTCTATGTGAAGAAGGTAGATTCCATTGATAAAATGACGAATGTCTCATTAAAGTTCCGTTCGCTTCTTGCGGAAAAATATACAATATCTCTGTCAGCTCCGGCAGAATCGGCAGAATCTTCTGATGGAACAGTAAAGCATCTGTTCCAGGTTGCCGATGGTAGTTTTGTAGAGGCTGTTTTTATTCCGGACAGAGACAGAGCAACACTCTGTATATCGTCTCAGGTAGGGTGTAAGATGGGGTGCGTGTTCTGCATGACCGGTCGTCAGCATTATACTGCAAGTCTTACTGCCGGTGAGATTCTGAATCAGATAATCTCACTGCCTGTTGAACAGCGCGAAGCATTGACCAATGTGGTCTTTATGGGTATGGGCGAACCTTTGGATAATTTGAAAAATGTGCTGGCAGTGACTGAAATTCTTACTGCCCAATGGGGATTTGCCTGGAGTCCAAAGCGTATAACCATTTCTACTGTTGGTATAAGACGTGAACTTAAAAGACTTATTGAAGATTGTGAATGTCATATAGCTATAAGTTTGCATGCTTCAAATCCTGAAAAAAGGCGTGAACTTATTCCGGCAGAAAAGGCTTTCTCTATGACCGAAATGCTGGAGATTTTAAAACGCTATGATTTTGCACATCAGCGTAGATTGTCTTTTGAATATACAATGTTTAAAGGTGTGAACGATTCTATTGCCGATGCAAAAGAACTTTTGACATTGTTACAAGGTTTCAGTTGTAGAATTAACCTTATACGTTTTCATGCTATTCCGGATAGTCCGTTGCGTCCAACAGCAGAAGACGATATTGTTAAGTTCAGAGATTATCTTACACAGCACGGTCTTTTTGCCACTATCAGGGCATCGCGAGGCGAAGATATTTGGGCTGCATGTGGAATGTTGAGTACAATTAAACAACACTAATTATACAAAACTATGAAGATTAAAAATTTATTCAGTTTAATGATTGCAATTCTGCCATTGGTGATGGTAGGTTGTAAAGAGAGTAGTGATAATGGTAATGGCGGTAATAAAGCCGCTGCTGTTGCTAAAACAAAAAAAGCAAGCAGAAAGACCGTCTTAACACCATCTTCATCGGGTATTCCATACGAAGTTTTGGTGGTTGCCGATGGTGAAGACTACTATAATGGTGCGTACGATGCACTGAAAGAGGTTTTGGAAAGCGATATCCCCGGATTGCCTCAATCGGAACCATCGTTTAGTATTTCAAAGGTATCTGTAAACGATTTTCACAGAACATTGCGTTACTGCAGGAATATAATCGTTGTGAACATCGATCCTATTTATTCACAAGGAAAGATTAAGTTTTCAAGAGATGTATATGCTTCTCCGCAGATGGTTATGACTATTCAAGCGCAGGATGCAAAACAGTTTGCGAAATTTGTAACAGAAAATGGAGAGAGTATAATAGACTTCTTTACCAAGGCTGAAATGAATAGAGAAATTGAACTTCTAAAAAAGAAACATAGCCTGTTTGTGGCTCAAAGAGTAGATTCTCTATTTGGTTGCGATGTGTGGATTCCGCAGGAGTTAAACAAAACAAAAACTGCTAAGAATTTCTTCTGGGCAGCAACAAACAAGGGTGAAAAAGATATGAACTTTGTAATCTATTCATACCCATATAGAGACCTAAATACCTTTTCCAAAGAGTACTTCTTTGCAAAACGTGATTCTGTAATGAAGAGATATATTCCCGGTCCAAATAAAAATCAGTATATGACAACTGCACACCAGTTTGTGTCAGTAAAAGATACAGAAGTAAGAGGAGAATATGCTCAGATAGCTCGTGGTCTTTGGGAAATGGAGAACTACGATATGGGTGGCCCGTTTGTATCAATATCAAGAGTAGATGAAAAGAACCAAATGGTAGTGGTTGTAGAGGCCTTTGTATATGCACCTGGTGATGATAAACGTAACTTGATGCGTAGAATGGAGGCTGCTTTATACACATTGGCTCTTCCGGAAGAGAAAGAGGTAGAGAAATTCAGTTACGGAATTGAAGAGATAACAATTGTTCCCGAATAATATAGAAATAATATGAATAATAACATCAGAGTAGGTATTACCCAAGGCGATGTAAACGGAATAGGGTACGAAATTATTTTAAAAGTATTTGCAGATCCTGAGATGTTTGAATTCTGCACTCCTATTGTTTATGGTTCGCCTAAAATTGCTACATATCACCGTAAAGTGGTGGGTTCACAGACAAATTTCAATGTTGTAGATAATGCCGATCAATCTGTAGCAGGTCGTCTTAATTTGGTGAATTGCAATGCAGAAGAGGTAAAGGTAGATTTTGGTATGCCAACCCAGGAGAGCGGAAATGCCGCTTTTCAGGCATTGGAAAGAGCTGTTCAGGAATATAGGGACGGTTTGATAGATGTGCTTGTTACTGCACCTATAAACAAAAACAGTATTCATTCAGAAGAGTTCAAATTTCCGGGACATACAGAATATATTGCTGCAAAACTTGGTGAAGGAAACAAACCTTTGATGATTCTTATGAACGATGCTCTTAAAGTGGCATTGGTTACAATCCACGAACCTATATCAAAGGTTGCATCGCTTATCACTAAAGAACTTGTTTGTGAAAAGATTCAGCAGTTAAACAACTCACTAAAGTATGACTTTGGAATAGAGATACCAAAAATTGCTGTTCTGGCACTCAATCCGCATGCAGGTGATGGTGGTCTGATAGGTAAGGAAGAACAAGAATTTATAAAGCCTGCCATAGATGAAATGGTAGCAGAAAACATACAGTGTTTCGGCCCGTTCTCGGCAGATGGTTTCTTTGGCAGTGGCGATTATCGTAAGTTTGATGCAGTTCTTGCAATGTATCACGATCAGGGTTTGATTCCGTTGAAGACTATATCAATGGACGATGGTGTAAACTTTACTGCAGGTCTTCCTGTGGTTAGAACATCGCCCGACCATGGTACTGCATACGATATAGCAGGCAAGGGTGTTGCCGACGAAAATTCTTTGCGTCAGGCTATCTTTACAGCACTCGACATATTCAAACGCAGAGCAATAGAGTATCAGATTAGCAGAAACCCGTTGAAGAAACAGTTCTTTGACCGTCGTGATGATAGCGATAAACTGAAACTGGATGCTCAAGACGAAGCATAAAGCAGATAGATGCAGTTTGCAATTATAGCAGCAGGAAAGGGAAGCAGACTGGCATACGAAGGTGCCACTCTTCCCAAACCATTGGTGCCTCTTTTGGGAGTCTCAATGGTTGAACGGTTGTTGTCAATCTATACGGAATGCGGTGCAGATAAGATAGCTATAATTGTAAATCAGGATAACAGATCAGTTTCTCAAAGATTACAGGAACTTGCCGGTAAATACAATCTGGATATTTGTGTCAGGAATACGCCAAGTTCTATGCACAGTTTTTATGAATTGTCAGAATTGCTGGATTCAGAGAAATTCTGTCTGTCAACCGTAGATACAGTATTCAGTACAGCCAGATTTAAAGCGTATATAGAAGAATTCAGAAACAGCGACAATGTAGATGCTTTAATGGCTGTAACATCGTATATAGATGATGAAAAGCCTTTGTATGTACAGACGGATAATGAAATGAACATTACCGGCTATTACGATATGCAGGGTGATTGTCGATATGTTTCTGCCGGAATATACTGTCTGACTGACAAATGTCTGGATGTTCTGAAAGAGTGTATAGAAAACGGTCTCTCCAGAATGCGAGCGTTTCAACGTCAACTGGTTCTGAATGGTATGAGAGTAAAAGCTTTCGATATAGGGAAAGTAATTGATGTTGACCATGTGGAAGATGTGGCAAAGGCTGAAATTCTTATAAGTGAGGAGCTATGACAGTAGTAGGTATAAGTCGTTCCAAACAGTATTCTCCCGGACGTGAAAGTGCAGATGCTGTGATATTTGAAAAGGTATCCATGTTACTGGAAAATCAGGGGGTGGATGTGGTTCGTATTCCGGAGGAATTTGTCAATTCAGAAACCTTTCCTACTGAAATTCATATAGATGCCGTATTTCAGATGGCAAGATCAGAAGATGTTCAGAACGAGTTGTCCAGACTGGATATTCCCATTATAAATAGTGTAAGTGCAGTAAGAAACTGTGGCAGAACAGAGCAAATAAAGCTGTTGGGAAACAGACCTTTTTTACCTGCAAGTGTATGTTTGGAAACAACAAACGGAGTCCCTGCGGAATGGAATATCTTTCCATGCTGGGTAAAACGCGGCGATTCACACTCTGTTGGTAAAGATGATGTATGCTTGGCTCAGAATTCAGAAGAGGCTTCAATGATAGTTGCACAAATGCAGGAAAGAGGTATAAAGAATTGCATTCTGCAGAAGCATGTTTCCGGTAAACTACTGAAATTTTATGGTGTGCGTGGCTATGGCATAGTTGGAAGTTACTATCCGACCGGTGCTGATAAATTTGGAAATTTACAACAGTGTAATGACAAAATTCCGGATGCAGACATTGAGAGAGTTTCCACTATAGCAGAAGAGAGTGCCGAGATGTTGGAAACCGATGTCTATGGTGGCGATCTGATTGTTACTGAAGAGGGAATCCTGTATCTGGTTGATTTTAATGACTGGCCAAGTTTTGGCTGTTGCCAGGACAAAGCCGCAAAAGTGATAGCAGAACTTATTTTGAACAGGATATAATATGAGTGAAAATAATAGATCCATAGAGGCTACATATAAATCGAAAGATACAGAAGAGTGGTTCGATATTAAGTTTAACAGACCTATAGGATATGCCTGGGCGTTGTTATTCGACAAACTGGGAATACATCCCAATATTGTTACCATAGTGTCAATAGTGCTTGGAGTCTTTTCGGCATTCTGTTTTTATCATACCACATTAGACTGGAATATATTGGGAATAATAGTTCTGGTAGTGGCAAATACATTAGACAGCGCCGATGGTCAGTTGGCACGTATGACAGGCAAGAAGACTTTGTGGGGACGCCTGTTGGATGGGTTTGCCGGCGATATCTGGTTCTTTACTATCTATTTTTGCATAGGTCTGCGAATGATGCCTCAGCCAATGCCTTTTGGTATAGATGCCAATTGGGGGGTATGGATATGGATTCTGATGTTCTTTTCCGGTATTATCAGCCATAAAGATCAGACAGGATTGGCCGATTACTATAGAAATATCTATTTAATGTTCAAAAAAGATAAATCGGAACTGAATAATAGTAAGGAGTTATCGGCAGAACAGCGTTCTACACCTTGGCGAAAATGGTTCTGGAAGATATGGCTCTTCTTTTATCAGCGTTACACCATACGTCAGGAACGTTGTACTCCACAGTTCCAACAATATATGCAGGCATTGGAATCAAAATATGGCAGCAACATACCGCAACAGATAGGCGATGAGTTTTGCAGGAGAACATTTCATCTGCTAAAATGGACAAATATCCTGACGTTCAACACAAGAGCTGCGGTAATGTTTGTGTCGTTTTTGGTAGATATGCCTTGGATATATTTCTTGTTTGAACTGACAGTGCTTAACGTGATATATTTCTATATGAAATTTACTCACGAAAATGTTTGTAAAACAATGAGAAACGAACTTAAGAATGAGTAAAAAGTGGAATAACATATTCTTTGCATTCGGTATTGTTGCCATAATTTTTATGGCTTTTACCTTTGATACCGATTGGCAGGTGATAGGCAATATGCTTTCCAAAATGGGAATATTGTTTCCGCTTATTGTGCTGTTATGGCTCTTTATCTATCTGCTTAATGCCTGTTCGTGGAATGCCATTATAAAAGATGGTAAAACGCAAAAAGTTCCGTTTTTGCAGATTCTTAAAATGACAATAGCCGGTTTTGCTCTAAACTATGCTACTCCGCTGGGACTAATGGGAGGAGAACCGTATCGTATTATGGCTTTATCGCCTTACGTTGGAAATAAGAAGGCTACATCGTCTGTAATCTTATATGTGATGATGCATATCTTTTCTCATTTCTGCTTTTGGCTGACCTCTATCATCTTATATGTAACTCTGCATTTTATAGGAATGGAGAGATATGCGCTAAACCTATGGAGTGGGTTGGTTATGGCTTTGGTGGCATTTGTTTTTTTACTGCTTATCAATCTCTTTATGAAGGGTTTCAAACATGGTTTTGTGGTTAGTGTTCTGGGATTTGTAAAGAGACTCCCCTTTGCAAAAAAATGGGCAGTAAACTTTAGTGAAAAACATACGGATTCCCTGCGGAAAATAGATGAACAGATAGGTGATTTGCGCAGTAACAGAAGGGTGGCGTTTTGGAAATCGCTACTGCTGGAATATGTGGCAAGATTTGTGGGTTGTATTGAATATTGGATTATAATAAAGGTGTTAATGCCCGATGTTACCTATTTTGATAGCGTTATGTTGGTGGCATTCTCTTCTTTGTTCAGTAATCTTATGTTCTTTATGCCTATGCAGTTAGGCGCTCGAGAAGGTGGAATGGCACTTGCTACCGGAGGTCTCTCTATGCCCGGTTCATACGGTCTATACACTTCGTTGGTAACAAGAATAAGAGAGTGTATATGGATAGTAATAGGTGTGGTTCTGATGAAGATTGGAAATAAAAAAGTGAATGACAGTGAAAGGGGTATTGATTGATTTTGGCGGTACAATAGATACCGATGGCAGACATTGGTATAAGGTGTTTAAGCAGGCATATTCCTGTGTCGCTTCTGCTATAGAAGATGCTCTGCTGCGTCAGGCATACGTCTATGCAGAACGTACTTTAGGTAAAAATCCTATTATCGATTCTCAATTTACATTCTACAAAACATTAGAAACCAAACTTTCTCTTCAAACCGATTTTTTAAGAGAAAATGGTTGCCCGGTTACAGAAGTACAGAGTAAACAAATATTGGATAGTTGTTATGCTGTTGTAACAACTAATATAAATAAGGTGGCGCGTCCTGAATTGGAGTCTATGTCTGAATGTTGTCCTTTGGTACTGGTAACTAATTTCTATGGCAATATGAATTCAGTTCTAAAAGAATTTGGCATTGACCGCTATTTTGCCGGTATTGTAGAATCGGCAGTAGAAGGAGTTAGAAAACCTAATCCCGATATATTCCGTCTGGCCGTTAACAGATTAGGTGTGTTGCCTGCAGACGCTGTTATGATAGGCGATTCATTAAGCAAAGATATTCTTCCTGCCATGGAGGTGGGCTGTAAAACTATTTGGTTAAAAGGCGAACAGTGGGAAGATGAATCTGTTTCCGCTACCTGTTCGCCTGATTTTATTGTTTCTACTCTTAAGGGAGTCTCTGATTTATTTTAACCAATCGTTAAAGTAATCGGTTACTTTATTCATCAAATGTATTCTATCTTTGCCTGTAACATTATGCAGATGGGTAGGATAGGGGAAATAGTCTAATTGTACACCCTCTTTTATACAAGCCTCTACAAAACTCAGGCTGTGCTGCCATAACACTACATCGTCTATAGCCCCTTGGCATATCAGCAGTTTGCCCTTCAGATCTTTGGCTCTTGGTAAAAGACTGGTCTGTTCAAATCCCTCTTTGTTTGTGGCTTCTGTCTCCATATAGCGTTCACCGTACATCACTTCGTACCATTTCCAGTCTATAACAGGACCACCGGCTACACCTACTTTGAATATTTCAGGGTAGTTAACCATAAGTGATATGGTCATAAAACCACCATAACTCCAGCCATGTACACCTATGCGTTCTTTATCTACCCATTCGTTTGCCATAAGCCACTCCATGCCTTTTATCTGGTCCTCCATTTCGGCTTTTCCGCACTGTTTGTGAATAGCTTTTTCGTATTCGGCACCACGGTTTGGTGTACCTCTGTTATCCATTACAAATACTACATATCCACGCTGCGCCATATACATTTCCCATCTGCGCAACTGATATTGGAATGTGTTTGTAACCAACTGATTATGTGGGCCACCATATACATACAGTATTACAGGATATTTCTTTGAAGGATCAAAATCAAGTGGTTTGATAAGTCTGTAATAGTTGTCATATTTGCCATCGGCACTCTTGATGATACCTTGTTCAATAGGGATAAAGTTCAGATCTGCTGTTGGGTCAGGAGCAGAAAAGATATTTGTGCTTTTTTTGCCGTCAGCAGAGAGAATGTTTATGTTGTTTGGAATATTATGTGCAGAATATCTGTCTAAAATATATTTGCCGTCGGGACTTAATGAACAGGTATGCCATCCGCTCTCTTTGGTAATCCGTTCTGTTTTACCGCTCTTAATGTTGGTGCGGAACAGATGTCGGTCTATTGGAGAAACTTCTGCAGAATAGTAGTAAATGTAATTACCATTCTGTGTAAGGTACTCTACATCTGCATCTACAGGGGTTACTCTTTTAATAAGTTTACCGTCTGTGTTGTGTAGATACAGGTTCCAATATCCGTCTCTTACATTAGTTGCATAGATGAACTGTTCAGGATTATTCTCCATAAAGTAAATAGGATATTGTGGCTCTATATATCGGCTGTCAGAATCGGAGAAAAGAGTCTTAATAAAACTTCCATCAATGGCGCTATACACATTCAGATTCATGTTCTTCTGGTTGCGGTCCAGTACCTGTATGTAAATCTTGTCACCGGCAGGATTCCAGGTTATATTTGTAAGATAACGCTCTTCTGTAAAGTCTGTTACATCAAGCCATACGGTCTCTTTGGTCTCTGTATCAAATACTCCCAATGTGATAATTTCTGATGTCATTCCGTTCATAGGGTATCTGGTCTCTTGCAGTGTACCGGTACGGCTGGTTATGTCCAATAGTGGAAACAGTGTTACCTTGCTTTCGTCCTTTTTGTAGAATGCTATGCGGCGTTTATCGGGAGATACAAATATACCTCCGCTTATTCCGAATTCATTGCGGCTTACTGTCTCACCGCAAACTATTCCCGGTTCATTATATGATGTTATAGCCTGTGCATTGCCATCTTGGTCGGTATAATAGACATTCCCTTTTTCTGAATATGCGTATGGCTTAGGTTCTTCCTTCTGCTCTTCTTCTTTTGGAACAGCTGTCTCGGATATGGTTTTGCCACTCTTTGCATCTATTACGTAGATGGTGCTTTCATCGGAATAGGTGTATGTGGAACCCTCTTCCTGCCATCTGTAGTTTCTGCTTTCGGTTCTGATACCTGTACCTAAAACCGCCTCTTCCATTGTAAGTAATCTTCTCTCTTCCTGTGCATTTGCAACTGTCATAATCAATAGTGCAGTAATTGTTAAAATATCTCTTTTCATAATTGTTGTAGTTACTTTTTTGAATAGTGGTATCTCATAGCGAATGCATAAACTGTTACAATATCTTCGTTTACTGAGTATATCAGTCTATGTTCGGAATTTATTCTTCTTGACCATTTTCCTGCCAAATCATATTTTAATGGTTCCGGTTTTCCTATACCGGTGTATGGATGCTCTACTATGTCTTTCAGCAGGGCTGTAATTCGGTTCATTATGGTTTTATTTCCCGATTCTTTCCAATAATCCCGGTCTTTTTGAGCCTGTTCCAGCAAAACTATTTCCATAGATCGTCTATATCTATTTTAGTTCCTCTGCCGTTCTTAATATCATCGTCTCCTTTGCGTATAGCTTCAAGTGTTTCCGGCGATGACATTATATATTCTGTCTCCTTCAAAGAATTATACTCCTCTAAAGAGATAAGTACCACTCCTGTGTCGTTACCTCGATTAATAATTACTGTATCGCAATCTTCAATTACAGAATCTATATAACCCTTTAGATTTGCTCTAAAATCTGTGTAATTAGCTGTTCTCATATCCAATCAAATAATATTTTTGACAAATATAAGTACTTATTTACGTACTTCCAAAATATTGGCTATTAAACTTGCTTTTCATCTTGTCTATTAATTTTATTTAGACTTAATGGTGAATGTATTCCATCTGAAAAAGTGTTGTTATGATTTCATAATTAATAGACTGAGTCGGGGTGTATTGATACGCTCCGACTCAATTTTATGTGGTGTGGTGGCGGGAATTCTGTAAAAATGAGTAATTTTGCATAGTTTTTCAGAGGTAAGGTTATGAATGTTGAAGAAGTACAGAGAATGAAGCAGCGTTTTCGCTTGATAGGAAATGCTCCTGAACTGAATAGAGCTATTGACGTGGCAATACAGGTTGCGCCAACAGATTTGTCTGTGCTTATAACAGGTGAAAGTGGAGCGGGTAAAGATATATTCCCAAAAATAATCCACGAAAACAGTTTGCGTAAGACAAAGAAATATCTTGCGGTGAACTGTGGTGCTATACCTGAAGGAACTATAGATTCAGAACTTTTTGGTCACGAAAAGGGAGCGTTTACCGGTGCTGTAAACGATAGAAATGGTTATTTTGCCGAAGCCGATGGCGGTACAATATTTCTTGATGAAGTAGCAGAGATGCCTATGGCAACTCAGGCCAGATTGTTACGAGTACTTGAATCGGGAGAATTCATAAAGGTGGGCTCTTCAAAAGTGGAAAAGACAAATGTACGAGTAGTGGCTGCTACAAACGTGGATTTGCAAAAGGCTATAGAGCAGGGACGTTTCCGCGAAGATCTGTACTACAGATTGTGTACTATTCCTATTAAGGTTCCTTCCTTAAGGGAACGCCCGCAGGATATTGCATTGCTGTTCCGCAAATTTGCGGCCGATAGTGCAGAAAAGTATCAGATGCCGGCTATACAACTTACCGATGATGCAAGAAATCTGCTTGTTACATATCATTGGCCGGGAAATGTACGTCAGTTGAAAAATATCACTGAACAGATTTCCATAATGGAGTCTCAAAGGGTGGTAACGGCGGAAGTACTGAAAGGTTATCTGCCTGACAGACGCGAAAATATGTCGCTTGTATTGACTGGCAGTCAGCGTCAGGAAAACTCTTTTGAAAATGAAAGAGAGATACTTTACCGCGTACTTTTTGATATGCGTAGAGATATTACAGATTTGAAAGATCAGGTGAAAAAACTTTCGGCGGGTGCTGTTGTGGAGCAGTCTGCATCTGTAAATCAGCCGGTTTCTATTATCACAACAACAGAACAGGTTGCCAGAAAGATAACTATAGATGGTGCAGATGATGATATTCAGGATACAGAAGAGTATGTAGAAGAATCGTTGTCGCTTAATGAAGTGGAGAAAGATATGATTAAGCGTGCATTGCAGAAGCATGGCGGAAAACGCAAGGATGCTGCAAGAGATTTGAATATATCAGAGAGGACGCTTTATAGAAAGATAAAAGAGTATAACCTTGAATAATATGAAGCTAAAGAACGTTTTTGTAATATTTGCTGTATTGGTTTGTACAACTGCTTGTACCATTTCATATAAATTGAATGGTGCATCAATAGATTATAATGTTATAAAGACCATTACGCTCGATCCTTTTGCAAACAGAGCTTCGTATCAGTGGGGACCTATGGCCTCTATGTTCAATAATTCATTGAGCGATATTTATGTACGCCAAACAAAACTTCGTCAGGTTAAAAGAGATGGAGATTTGCAGATTTCAGGCGAAATAACTTCCTACGACCAGACAAATAAATCTATATCGGCAGATGGTTATTCATCTATGGTTCAGTTAAAAATGACCGTAAAGGTGAAATATACCAATACTAAGAATAGAGAAGAAGATTTTGATCGTACCTTCTCTGCAACCAGAGAATATGATTCAAGTCAGCAACTCTCTGCAGTTCAGGAAGAACTGGTCCAGCAGATGATAGACGATATAGTAGATCAGATATTTAATGCTACAGTAGCCAATTGGTAATATGGCGGAAAACACTACAGATAGGACCATGCAGCTTGTTGATGCTTTTTTAGATAAGTATGAACAGGGTGAAATGAAGACTTTGCAGACTGTTTGTAGTGCGGATTATATATCGGATTATCTGTCTCAAAAGGATGAAGTGCCATTGTCAGGGACCGATAAAGAGGTGAAAAGTAGAATGGAAACTCTTTTGGATGCGTTTTTGAATGCAGATGTAGATTTGCAAAAGTCTGTTTCAAATGCTCTTAAAGATTCCGATTCTTTTGCTGACGAAAAGGGTGACGATGTTGATAGTTTTGTGGTAGATAATCGTAATTATACCGAAACTTTGGCGCGTATATACCTAAAACAGAGGCGATATAGCAAAGCTTTGGAAATTATTCGGTCATTATATTTGAATTTCCCGAATAAAAACATTTACTTTGCAGACCAAATTAGATTTTTGGAAATTTTAGTACGAATTAATCAAAACAAATAATAAAGATGTATATAGTTTTACTTGTTATCATCGTAATCTTGGCAGTGTTCCTCTGCTTCATAGTTACGATTCAGAATCCGAAAGGTGGTGGTTTGGCTGCAGGTTTCGCATCTTCAAACCAGATTATGGGTGTAAGAAAGACTACCGATTTGCTTGAAAAGACTACTTGGGGTTTAATTGCATGTATTGCAGTGTTAAGCATTTTGACAGCATTCGTTGTAAAACAGGCTCCTGAAAGTCACGATTCAATTATGCTTAAGTCAGCTTCTGAACAGCAGATGGTGAATCCGGAAGTAGCACCTGTATATGATATTCCTTCAGCAGAAGAGATTCCTGCTATCCCAGAGGAAAATTAATCCATCAGATAGAAAAAATGAATGGGGTCCACTATAAAGTGAACCCCATTTCTTATTTTATTGCTAAAGCAGAAGCACCCAATATGGCAGCATCCGATTCTTTTAACATGGAGTATAGAATTTTGATTTTGCCTTTCCATACCTTCATAAGATGTTCATCCATAGATGATACAATAGCATCGTGGAAGAACTCTTTCGATTTGGTCATACCTCCAAACAGTACTATTGCTTCAGGCGCGCTGAACTTAACAAAATCGGCAAAGGCGCGTCCTAAAAGATAACCTGTATCGGCAAATATCTTTTGTGCAACAGTGTCGCCCTGTTTTGCAGCGTCGTAAACATCTTTAGCCGATATTTTATCTATATCAAATTTATTTAGCAGGCTATCCTTTGATTCGGGGTTTTGCATAGCAAGTTTAGCGGTTCGAGCTACTCCCATGGCGCTGGCGTATGTTTCTAAACAGCCTTTTAACCCGCAGTTACATTGGCGACCGTTTGCTTCTACGCAGACGTGTCCCAATTCACCTGCAAAACCATCGTGTCCATATACCAATTTTCCATCTATTACTATACCACTGCCTACTCCTGTACCCAAGGTTATCATTATGAAGTTCTTTAATCCTTTGGCAACACCGTATGCCATTTCGCCCATAGCGGCAGCATTGGCGTCGTTTGTGATACTTACCGGCAACCCTGTCCGTTCTGATAGTAATTCAGCCAGATTCACTACTCCGGGTTCACCATTGGCATCTCTGCACCAGGTGATGTTGGGGGCAAACTCTATAGAGCCTGTATAGTAGTTTGCATTTGGTGCACCAATTCCTATTCCTTGAATATCTCCGTATGCAGCACTTTTATGTTTTAGTTCTGTAATGGCTGCTGTTAAATCATTCAGATACTCCTCTAATGCAGGTTGTAATGATGTTATAACCAATTGTTCTATTATCTCTCCATTTTCGGTTACAACACCGCATTTAGATGATTGTCCGCCTATGTCTATTCCTATGTAAAGTTTGTTTGCCATATATGGGTTAATTTTCTTGTGCCGACAGTTTCTGTTTTAAAGATTCAATTCTACTTTGATAGAATGCAGATACTTTGCTCCATTCATAGAAATATTTATGTTCTCTGCCCTTGCTGTCTATGTATGAATCTACGGGAAGTTCTGCCTCTTCTTCGTTAAGCAATGCTCTTACCAGAACTGTTCCTTTTTTGTCTTTGAAGAAGATAAGTTGCAGGTTGCTGCCCATGTGTACAATGTCGTATGCAACCCATTTGTCAGCAATTTTTTCAAAATCGGAAACAGACCAGTCACAATCATTTATCTCCATCAGGCAGAGCAGCGGGAATAGTGCAGTGTCGTGTCCGTAACGCAGGTGTGCATTTGTACCACCATTGGCAATCACATCGTTGGCTTTGTCTAATATATCCTGTAGCAGAGATGCGTGTCCGTATGGCACAATTTCTCCAGTCAATGGGGAATATGCCGAAACTGAATACCAGTATGTGTTGTTTGTTGTAAACATGTCGTACCACTCTTCGTATGTGAATACGTCATTCAGGTCTATGCCTAAATCGTGGCTCTGCATATTTGCAGCAACCTCATATATCTGGTTGTATAGTGCATCCGATCTGTCTTGTATGGATGTGGCACCGGAAGCCGGTTGCTGAGCGCCCGTTGTCATAAAAGGAAAACGCATAACTGGAGCTTTATATGCGTAACGTGTTATAAAAGTTGTGTCAGTAAAAAGTTTGCACATCAATCGCTCTGAATTGGTGTGTGCAGCATTGAATGCAGATACTGCTTCATTCCTTTCACGACTATTTTTATAACTGCTTATGGCAGGATCTTCAGAGTTCATGTAGTGTCTGTCATAATCGCTGTCATTGAAGTCTATCTCCATTTTAGGAAGAAGTGCAGAGAACTCCATCATTGCGGCTGTCATGCTGGCTACTACTCTATGTGATGTGGTAGAACGTGCTGTGATGTGAGCATTCTTGTTGAATATCTCAGGATAGTTTCTGACCATTCTTCTGGCTATTTCGCGGTGCTGTCTCTGACCTTTTGGGGTTAAATCGCCCAAACGTCCCTCAGCATCGTTTTTCATTATTTCCAAACGGTCCATGACGGTTTTGCCAAATTCTGTCAATACGCCCTTGTCGTATGCTTCTTTCAGTGTGTTGTATGGGTCTTCGTATTGAGAGGTGTTGAGTAAATAGCGCGAACCGTGTCTGCCGTAGTGGCTCATATAAAATGGCTGAAACCCTTTTGGCGCTTTGCTATATTCTACTTGCGGGTCAAGGTATTCTGTCATACTGCCACCAAATTTGTACAGATTTTCTTCTGTTATTTGGTCTTTTGTAATTACTTCTGCTGTAAGGCTTAATGCTGTAATGGATAATACAACTGTTAATAAACTTCGTTTCATAAATTTGGGCTTTAAATTTTGTTATGTAAAGTTATATAATAATTCAATTTGAGTATATTTTATTGCAAATATTTATGGTAATATTGTTTTAGAAGTGAGATTATTCTATATATAATTAGGTGTTTTCAAGTTTGTTTTTTACTTTTGTAAGTTGTAAAAAGGAAAAGATTACAATTAATTATTTACAGATATGAATAATAGTAAAGAACTAATGAACAAAGCAGCGGACAATATCCGTATCCTTGCTGCTTCAATGGTTGAGAAAGCAAAGTCAGGTCATCCTGGTGGTGCAATGGGTGGAGCCGATTTTATCAATGTGCTCTATTCTGAATTCTTGGAATACGATCCAGCAAATCCAAATTGGGAGGGTCGTGACCGTTTCTTCCTTGATCCAGGTCACATGGCTCCAATGCTCTATTCACAGTTAGGCCTTATTGGTAAGTTCTCAATGGACGAACTTGCTAATCTGCGTCAGTGGGGTTCAACAACTCCAGGTCATCCAGAGCGTGATTTAGAGCGTGGTATTGAGAATACATCAGGTCCTTTAGGTCAGGGTCATGTATTTGCAGTTGGTGCTGCTATTGCAGAGAAATTCCTTGCTGCAAAGCTGGGCGAAGAGGTGATGAATCACACTATCTATGCTTATATTTCTGACGGTGGTATTCAGGAAGAGATCTCTCAGGGTGCAGGTCGTATAGCAGGTACATTAGGTTTGGATAACCTGATTATGTTCTACGATTCAAATGACATTCAGCTATCAACAGAGTGTTCAGAAGTTACTTCAGAAGATACAGCTGCCAAGTATAAGGCTTGGGGATGGCACGTAATTGAAATCAATGGTAACGATTGCGACCAGATTCGTCAGGCTTTGACAGAAGCTAAGGCTGTTAAGGGTCAGCCAACTCTTATCATTGGTAAGTGTATTATGGGTAAGGGCGCTCTTAAGGAAGATGGTTCAAGCTTTGAGCGTAACTGCAAAACTCACGGTGCTCCATTAGGTGGCAATGCGTTTGTAAACACAGTTAAGAACTTAGGTGGTGATCCTGAAAATCCATTCCAGATCTTCCCGGAAGTACAGGCATTGTATGCTGCACGTGCAGAAGAACTGAAAGCTATCTGCGCAAAGAAATATGCTGCTAAGGAGGCTTGGGCTAAGGCTAACCCTGAAAAGGCTGCCAAGATGGAGGCTTGGTTCAGTGGTGCAGCTCCTCAGGTAGATTGGAGCAAGGTTCAGCAGAAGGCTGATGATGCTACACGTAACGCAAGTGCTGCTGTTCTATCAGTTTTGGCTGAACAGGTTGAGAATATGATTTGTGCATCAGCTGACCTTTCTAATTCAGATAAGACTGATGGCTTCCTGAAGAAGACCAAATCATTCGTTAAGGGTGATTTCTCTGGCGCATTCTTCCAGGCAGGTGTGGCTGAGCTGACAATGGCTTGCTGCTGCATAGGTATGGCTCTGCACGGTGGTGTATTTGCTGCATGCGGTACATTCTTTGTATTCAGTGATTATATGAAACCAGCTGTTCGTATGGCTGCTCTTATGGAACTTCCTGTTAAGTTCATCTGGACTCACGATGCATTCCGCGTAGGTGAAGATGGTCCTACTCATGAACCAGTAGAGCAGGAGGCTCAGATCCGTTTGATGGAAAAACTACAGAACCACCACGGTAAGAATTCAATGCTTGTTCTCCGTCCTGCAGATGCAGAAGAGACAACAGCATCATGGAAACTTGCTATGGAGAATATCGATACTCCATCTGCTCTTATCCTTTCACGTCAGAATATCAAGAACCTGCCAGCAGGTAATGATTATTCACAGGCTGCTAAGGGTGCTTACATAGTAGAGGGTTCAGATGCTGATTACGATGTAATTCTGCTTGCTTCTGGTTCAGAAGTATCTACACTTGTTGCAGGTGCTGAACTGTTGCGCGCCGATGGTATCAAGTGCCGTATAGTAAGCGTTCCTTCAGAAGGTTTGTTCCGTAGCCAGTGCTCATGCTATCTGGAAGAAATTCTCCCAGCATCAGCTAAGAAGTTCGGTCTGACAGCCGGTCTGCCTGTAAATCTTGAAGGTCTTGTAGCTGGTAACGGTAAGGTTTGGGGCTTAAGCTCATTCGGTTTCTCAGCTCCTTATAAGGTGCTGGATGAAAAGCTTGGTTTCACAGCAGAAAACGTATATAACCAGGTTAAGTCTATCCTTTAATATGATAGGAATAGCAAGTGACCACGCTGCTTTTGAACTTAAGCAGTTTGTAAAACAATATCTGGAAGAGAAAGGTTTGCCGTATAAAGATTACGGCACCTTTACTCCCGATAGCTGTAACTATGCCGATTATGGTCATCTGTTGGCAGAAGGTGTAGAGAACGGCGAAGTGGAAAAAGGAATTGCTATGTGCGGTAGTGGTGAAGGTATATCAATGACTTTGAACAAGCATCAGGGTATTCGTGCAGGTTTGTGCTGGATTCCTGAGATTGCTCATCTTATCCGTCAGCATAACGATGCTAATGTACTTGTTATGCCGGGAAGATTCATTGATAACGAAATGGCTGCCAAAATTATGGATGAATATCTGAATACTCCATTTGAAGGCGGACGCCATCAGGACCGAGTAAATGGTATTCCATTAAAGTAATCCAAACAGATATAAATCATTAAGGCGCTGAATTAAATTCAACGCCTTTTTTTTGATAGGATCTGTAATTATTTTTTCTTCCTGAACATTATGAGTATCTTTATTCTGTATCATTAGATAGTGCTATTTTTACTATAATCGCATCACTATACTGTCGTCATATATACAGATAGTATCCCAATCGTATATACTTTATTTATGTTCCATGTAGTAGTCGTATGCTGCTTTAACGTTTTCGCGAACAGCTTTGCTGCTAATAGTAGCACCCGAAACTACATCTACTGTAGCGTAATCCTTGAAGTCAACGCCACGGAATTTAGGTAGCATTTCGTTTTTAACTCGGTCAAAGAAACGTGGAGTATCTCTGTTAGGAAGAGCCTCAACATTCACTATCTTATTCTTCTTGATAACTACCTTAAGTGGAGTAGGGCCGTGAAAACCTCTAGCATTACATATCTCAGTAGTAGTAATAGTGTAAACCTTACCTTTCTTTTCCATTACACCATCATTAAAATCCTTTCCATTACAAGCAATAGTAGATAGCGCAATTGTGGCTAAAAGCAGTATCTTTTTCATAACTTTAATTTATTGTTTATTTTTTGCTAAGTTATATTTTTTTACTGTACAAACCAAAAATCTTTTAGTTTGTGCCTTAATACTTTTGGTTGATGTAGAAGGTAACAAAAAGAGGAGTTGTTGTTGCAACTCCTCTTTAAAATGTTAGTGAAACTGTAATCTATTTTTTCAGTTCTACTGCTGCTTTTTCAATACCTAAACATTGTTTGTAGTTTTCAATGTATTTATTGAAACCTTCAACTTCTTCAGGAGTTGGAGCTATTTCAGTTCCTGTGTTGCCTGCAAATACAGCTTCGTCAAGGAAATCTGCAAGTGACTGATTTTTGCTATTGTTTACCAGATAAGATGCAAGAATTGCCATACCCCAAGGTCCGCCTTCGCCTGCTGTTTCCATACAGGAAATAGGTGAATTTAGTGCTGCTGCAAGTATCTTTTGGCCTACAACAGGTGTTCTGAACAGACCACCATGTCCGGTTATGCGATCTACCTTAATCTTCTCTTCGTTAAAGAGAATATCATTACCAATCTTAAGCACACCTATAGCACCGCTTATAATAGCGCGCATAAAGTTTGACAGATTGAAGTTGTCGGTAGCTGAACGTACAAACAGAGGACGACCATCGGCAAAGCCTGTTACAGGTTCACCAGATACGTAGTTGTAACTGATAATACCACCGCAGTCTGTATCTGCTTTCAATGCAGCATTGAACAGGTTGCTGAATATCTGATTCATGTCAACAGGTAAACCTGAAATTTCAAGGAACTCTTTGAATAGTCCTATCCATGAATTGAGATCGGATGTGCAGTTGTTACAGTGTACCATTGCAACAGGACTTCCGTCTGGTGTAGTTACAATGTCAATAACTTCATGAGGCTGGCTAAGATCTTTCTCAAGAACAATCATTGAGAATGATGATGTACCTGCCGATACGTTACCTGTGCGAGGACGTACTGCGTTTGTTGCAACCATACCTGTTCCAGCATCGCCTTCAGGAGGACAGAATGCTGCACCTGCCTTTAGATTACCCGATGGGTCTAACAGTTTGGCACCCTCTTCTGTCAGACATCCTGCATCCATACCTGCATCCAATGATTCAGGAAGTATGTCGATAAGTTTCCAGCTGAATCCTTTTGGAGCAATCAGCTTGTCGAACTTTTCTACCATAGTAGCATTGTAGCTCTTTGTGGCAGGATCAACAGGAATCATACCTGATGCATCGCCTACACCTAAAACTTTCTTGCCTGTTAACTTCCAATGGATGTAACCTGCAAGAGTTGTCAGGTAGTCTATATCCTTTACATGATCTTCTCCGTCAAGAATAGCCTGATACAGGTGGGATATGCTCCAGCGTAGTGGTACATTGAATACAAACAGATCTGATAGTTCTGCTGCTGCCTGTCCTGTATTGGTATTACGCCATGTACGGAATGGTGCAAGTATTTCACCCTCTTTATTGAAAGGCATATAACCATGCATCATTGCGCTGATACCTACAGATGCCAGATTCTCTATTTCAATGCCATACAGCTCTTTTACATTGTTACGAAGTTCGCTGTAACAATCCTGCAAACCATTCCAGATGCTATCAATGCTGTAGGTCCACAGACCATTTTCCAGCTGATTTTCCCAGGTATGGCTGCCCTGAGCTATAGGCTTGTATTCAGGGTCAATAAGTACAGCCTTGATTCTTGTTGAACCAAACTCTATACCAAGAATAGCCTGACCAGCCTCTATAACTGATTTTGGGTTGTATGCCATATTACTTTAGAGCTTTATTTAGCATGTAATATACTTCGTTGTTACGGAGCTGCTGTTTGAAACCGCTGATAGTGGTGTTCTTGTCTATAGCAATGAACTCTATATCGCACATTTCTGCAAAGTCTTCCCAGTATTCAGCTGTGATGTCGTATGAGAATGCGCTGTGGTGTGTACCACCTGCCAGAATCCATGCACCGGCACCAATTTCGAATGTTGGCTGTGGAACCCACAGGGCAGATGCAACAGGCAGTTTTGGCATTGGTTTTGGTTCAATACAATCTACTTCGCTTGTGATAAGACGGAAGCGGTTGCCTAGATCTACAACAGTAGCTTTAATACCAAAGCCTGTCTTTGAAGTAAATACCAAACGTGCTGTCTGCTGTTTGCGAATACCAATACCTAAGAAGTGTACCTCCAACTTTGGCTTGTCTGTAGCAATAAGAGGACAGATTTCAAGCATGTGGCTCTGCAGGCTTGATGTGCAGTCTGCAGCAAAGTTCAGAGTGTAGTCTTCAAGGAATGAACAACCCTTTTCAAGGCCCTGGTTCATAATCCATAGTGTGCGGCATAGACAAGCTGTCTTCCAGTCACCCTCTGCACCAAAACCATAACCTTCTGCCATTAGACGCTGTGATGCAAGACCAGGAATCTGGTCAAAGCCCAGGAAGTTAGGATCGTTAATATCTGCACCACCTAAGTCATCAAAATTGGTGGTAAATGCTGTTGCACCTTCATCTTTCAGAACGCGGCGCAGAGCTATTTCAGCTTTTGCTGCATTTCTTACCTTTTCCCAGTAAACCTCTTCACCACTTTCGTCTATTTTAATGGTGTAGAGCTGCTTGTATTCCTCTACTAAAGCATCTGCTTCTGCATCTGTAACCTTCTTGAAATAGTCCATCAATGAAGAAACTGGGTAGTAATCTACGTGATAACCCATGCGCTGTTCAAACTCTACGCGATCACCGTCAGTAACGGCTACGTTGTTCATGTTCATACCAAACATCAGACAACGAACGCTATGTGCATCTGCTTTACCTGCTGCTGCACGGCTCCATACTGCAATCTGTTTCTGAGCTTCCTGGCTCTTCCAGTGTCCTACAACAACCTTGCGAGCTACACGCATACGTGTGCAGATATGACCAAACTCTATATCACCATGAGCACTCTGGTTCAGGTTCATAAAGTCCATATCTATTGAATCCCAAGGAATATCTGTGTTGTACTGTGTATGGAAGTGGAGGAGTGGTTTCTCAAGAGCCTGCAAACCCTTAATCCACATTTTAGCAGGACTGAAAGTATGCATCCAAGTGATAATACCAATACACTTTTCGTCGTTGTTTGCAGCCTTCATAACTGCTTCAACCTCCTTACTGCTGTTTGCAGTACCTTTATATACTATCTTAACCGGAATATTTCCACTGTTGTTAAGACCCTCTACCATCTCTTTTGAATGGCCGTCAACGGCTACCACTGCATCGCCTCCGTAAAGAAGCTGTGCACCGGTTACCCACCATATTTCATAATTTTCAAAAGCTTTAATCATATTAGTTTACTTTTTTTTCTGTCCGTAATATGCATTAGGACCATGTTTGCGATTAAAATGCTTCTCAATAAGAAGATTATTCATAGTAAGGTTTGGATTAACTCCGTATGCAATATATGCCATTTTGGCTACTTGTTCCATAACAACAGCGTTGTGAACGGCATCGTTTGCATCCTTACCCCATGAGAACGGACCGTGGTTTTTTACCAGTACACCCGGAGTGTGAACGGGGTTCATTCCTTCAAATCTCTTAATGATAACATTACCGGTTTCAAGTTCATATTCACCCTTTACCTCGGCTTCTGTCATATCGGCAGTGCAAGGTATGGCTTGGTGAAAATAGTCGGCATGAGTAGTTCCTATGTTAGGAATATCTCTGCCTGCTTCAGCCCATGCCGTAGCATAGGTGGAGTGGGTGTGAACCACTCCTCCTATCTCCGGAAAAGCTCTGTAAAGTGCCAAATGTGTAGGGGTGTCTGAAGATGGATTCAAATCTCCCTCTATTATGTTGCCTTGTAAATCTACAACAACCATATCGGACACTTTCATTGTTTCGTAGCTAACTCCGCTTGGCTTGATAACTACCAGACCGCTTTCGCGATCTATACCGCTAACATTACCCCAGGTAAAGATTACCAGTCCGTGTTTTACCAAATCAAGGTTAGCCTTGAATACTTTTTCTTTCAGTTCTTCTAACATCTTATTACCAAAGAGCAATGTAAAGAATAATCAGAATGATGATAACAAGTGCAGAACCTATTCTGAATGTCTTGTCAGTGTTGAACAAAGTAAGGTCGATAGACAATGCCTTAACATCCTGTACTTTATCTTTAGCATTTGAATTCAGATAGATACCCAATACAGCAAACATTGCTGTCAAGAAGAAGATAGCCTCTATACCCCAGCTGCGGAAGTATTCAGAACACATACCTGCTATGCCAAGAACCAAGCAGATAGCTGCTGCAATGAAGAGAATCTTAGACCATTTGAGCTGTGATTTGATAGTAGCTTCTGTAATCTCTTCTGCTTTTACAGTCTTCTTGCTGCAGAGTGACATTGTGATGAAGATAACTACCAAGCATACAAATACGTAACCCATGCGGAGCAGGAACGGAGTTGTAGGCATCAAGAACTTGAACAGAATTGAGAATACGAATGTACCGATAGCAGTTACAACAGCAGCTGCACCTGATGCGCGTTTCCACAACAGACCCAAACCGAAGATAACTACAACGCCCGGATATACGAAACCTGAATATTCCTGAATAATCTGGAATGCCTGGTCAGCACCACCCATAATTGGGTAAACAGCGATAAGAGCCAATACCAATGCTACAATTGAAGTCAGACGACCAACATTTACAAGGGTCTTTTCAGAAGCGTTCTTATTGAAGAACTGCTTGTAGATGTCCATTGTAAAGATAGTAGATGTAGAGTTGAACATTGAAGCCAATGATGAGATAACTGCTGCTGCAAGAGCTGCAAATGAGAGACCCTTAACAAATACAGGAGTAAAGTTTCTAATCAGGAATGGATAAGCATCGTCTGAACGCTCAATACCACCTGCCAATGTTGCAAACATTTCCGGCTGTTCTTTCATAATGTAGAAAGCACAAACACCAGGGATACATACTATAAATGGAATCAAAATCTTCAAGAAAGCTGCAAATACCATACCCTTCTGAGCTTCTGCAAGGCTCTTAGCTGCAAGACCTTTCTGGATGATGTACTGGTTGAAACCCCAGTAACCAAGGTTTGTTAACCACAAAGCACCTACTATAACTGCAATACCAGGAATGTCAAAATATGGGTCAGAAGCCTGTGAAGCTGTACCATTGATAACAGGGTAGAGTTCAGCGTTACGCTGTACTACCAAATTAAAGTGAGTATCGCCTTCAATGCTCTTCAAACCATTAAATACTTCTCCCAATGCAGCTAAAGCACCACCTTCAAGATTCAACTGTGTAGCAATTACAGAAAGTGCAGCGTATGCAGTGATAAGACCACCACCTACCAAGAAAGTAACCTGCATTACGTCAGTCCATGCTACAGATGCCAAACCACCATAGATAGAGTAGATACCTGCAACAAGGAACAGAATAAGGATAATACCCATCAGGGTCATATCAACTTCCATACCTAAGAACATACCGTCTATTGCCGGCAGACCAAGAATCTGCTTGATAGCAAGTGCGCCCAGCCATGCAACTGATGTAAGGTTGATGAATACATAAAGGAACAACCAGAAGATTGAGAATGCCAAACCTGTTCCTGAATTGTAACGTTCACGCAGGAACTGAGGAATGGTGTAGATGTTCTTCTTGATCATTGTTGGGAGCAGGAATTTTGCTACTACAAGCAGAGTTGCTGCTGCCATAAGTTCGTAAGCTGCAATAGCTATACCAGATTTAAATGCGGTACCTGACATACCGATAAACTGTTCTGCAGAGATGTTGGCTGCAATCAGAGATGCACCTACTGCCCACCATGAAAGAGTGTTACCTGCCAAGAAATAGTCCTTGGAATCCTTTTCTTTACCGTCTTTGCTACGTGACAAGAATACTCCTAAGAATATCAGAACTGCCAAGTAAACAAAAAATACAAGATAGTCAACGGTAGCAAAACCGTTGTTCTTTAATCCGTCTAAAATACTTTGCATTTGTTTTAGTTTTATAGTTAGTAAATCATTAATTATTCTACACCAAACTTATAGATACAGTGGCTGTAATATTCCTGGCCTGGTTCTAAAGTTGCGCTTGGCCAACCTGGCAGGTGTGATTTGTTAGGAGTATCAGGATATTTCTGAGTCTCCAAACAGCAACCTGTACGCTGTTCCATCTTCTGACCCTGTTTGCCTGTACCTGTACCATCAAGGAAGTTACCTGAATAGAACTGAATACCTGGTTCGTTTGTATAAACTTCTACATAAATACCTGTTACAGGGCTGTATAACTTAGCTGCACACTTTGTGTCATCGCCTTTAGTGTTAAGAACCCAGTTGTGGTCATAACCATTACCGTTCTTCAACTGATCATAGTCGTAGTTGTTGATT
>JAFYMP010000041.1 GCA_017556585.1 Bacteroidaceae bacterium | reverse complement strand
TAGCGGTTTGTTCCGTTATAACTAACCTTACGGGAATCTGACGATACGGGTTCCGCCTCCAAAAGCACTCTATAGAGATTGTCATCTCTCTGTTCTATATCTTCTAATATCAACAAAGATTCATCAACCTTTTTGGAAAGCACTTTATATTGAGCCAAAAGTTCAGAATTTTCTTCTGCTAACTCTATGGCAGAAGGTGTTTTGATAGAAAAGAAGTAAATCAAGAAAAATACGCCTCCCAATAGGCAGGAGTAGAGGATTCTTGATATGTATGTCAAGAATTTCTGAGCCAATGTCGGATATATTCTTCTATAGACTCTTTTCTGCGGATCGTACTGATAATAAACTTTTCTCATATACGAATAGATACTTCTGTGCAAATGTAGCAAAAAAATGTAGTATCTTTGCACGTTGTAAAATATATTGCAAATAAACGTTTATTGATATATAGCACTATGATGACAGCTAAAGAGATTCGCGAATCTTACAAACAGTTCTTCAAGAGCAAGGAACATCTTATAGTTCCATCTGCTCCTATGGTAGTTAAAGATGACCCTACACTGATGTTCACCAATGCAGGAATGAACCAGTTTAAGGATATTATTTTGGGAAATGCGCCTGCCAAAAGCAAGCGTGTAGCCGATTCACAGAAATGCCTGCGAGTAAGCGGTAAGCATAACGATTTAGAAGAGGTTGGACACGACACATATCACCACACAATGTTTGAAATGTTGGGTAACTGGTCGTTTGGAGACTATTTTAAGAAAGAGGCCATTGAATGGGCTTGGGAATATCTTGTTGACGTTCTCAAAATAGATCCAAAAAACCTCTATGCAACAGTATTTGAAGGAAGCGCAGAAGAGGGTTTGGAGCGCGATAACGAAGCAGCAGCCATTTGGGAACAATTCTTACCAAAAGACCATATCCTAAATGGAAACAAACACGACAATTTCTGGGAAATGGGCGATACCGGTCCATGCGGACCATGTTCTGAGATTCATATTGATTCCAGATCAGATGAAGAGAAAGCAGCTATACCAGGCAATCAGCTGGTTAATAAGGACCATCCTCAGGTTATTGAAATATGGAACCTAGTATTCATGCAGTACAACCGCAAGGCTGACCATTCATTGGAACCACTACCTGCAAAAGTTATAGATACAGGTATGGGCTTTGAACGTTTGGTACGCACTCTACAGGGCAAAACTTCAAACTACGATACTGATGTATTCCAGCCAATCATCAAAACTATTGGTGAACTTACCGGACTGGAATATGGCAAAGACGAACAGGTTGATGTTGCTATGCGAGTAGTTGCCGACCATATTCGTACCATTGCATTCTCCATTACAGATGGTCAGTTACCTTCTAATGCAAAAGCCGGTTACGTAATACGCAGAATACTACGTCGTGCTGTAAGATATGCCTACACATTCTTAAAACAGAAAGAGGCATTCCTTTACAAACTGATTCCTGCCCTGATTGACAATATGGGCGATGCATATCCGGAACTTAATGCACAAAAGACACTTATTGAAAAGGTTATTATAGAAGAAGAGGAATCATTCTTGCGTACACTTGAAACAGGTATTAAACTGTTGGACAAAGTTATAGCAGAAGCTAAAGAGAACGGCACAACCACTATAAACGGTAAGAGTGCATTTACTCTGTACGATACATACGGATTCCCATTAGACCTGACAGAACTTATTCTCCGCGAAAACGGCATGAACGTAAACATAGACGATTTCAATGCTGAAATGGAGAAGCAGAAAGCACGTGCACGTAATGCTGCTGCAGTAGAGAATGGCGACTGGATAGTTCTAAAAGAGGGCGAAACAGAGTTCGTTGGCTACGATTTCACAGAATTTGAAACATCTATCTTGCGTTATCGTTCAGTTAAACAGAAGAACGGAACCATTTGGCAGATAGTATTAGATAAAACTCCTTTCTATGCTGAAATGGGTGGCCAGGTAGGCGATACCGGTGTATTGGTAAGCGAATTTGAAACCATAGAAATTCTCGACACCAAAAAAGAGAACGGTCTTGCACTGCATATTGCAAAAAAGATGCCTGAACATCTTGATGCTCCTATGATGGCTTGCGTAGATACAGAAAAACGTCGTGCTTGTGAAGCCAACCATACAGCAACACACCTTTTAGATGCTGCACTAAGAGAGGTTTTAGGCACACACGTTGAACAGAAAGGTTCATTGGTAACTCCGGAGAGCCTGCGCTTTGACTTCTCTCATTTCCAGAAGGTTACAGAAGAAGAGATACGCAGAGTAGAAGAGATAGTAAATGCTCAGATTCGCCAGGACATTCCTTTGATGGAACATAGAGATACCCCATTGGAAGAGGCTAAAAAAATGGGCGCTATAGCTCTGTTCGGAGAAAAGTATGGCGATAGAGTTCGCGTAGTTCAGTTCGGTCAGTCCATAGAGTTCTGCGGTGGTGTACACGCATCATCAACAGGACATATCGGTATGATAAAAATCATCAGTGAAAGTTCAATTGCAGCCGGTGTAAGACGTATAGAGGCTATCACTGGTACTGCCGTAGAAAATATGGTTGCAGAATTACAAGACACCATATCATCTATCAAAGCCATTCTGCCGGGCAATGCAGTTACAGCATCTGTTCAGAAGTTGATAGAAGAGAATAATGCATTAAAAAAACAGTTGGAAGAGTTCCAGAAAGAGAAAACCATTCAACTGAAGAAGACTCTTGCTGACAGCATAAAGAGCATTGGCGACATAAAAGTTATTAGTGCAGTTCTGCCTGTTTCTGCTAATGTTGCCAGAGATTTGGCATTCCAGTTACGTGGAGAAATCACAGAAAAACTTGTTGTTGTAATAGGCAGTGTAGATGCAGACAAACCTCTGCTTACTGTAAGTGTAAGCGATGACCTGACACAACAGTTCAATGCCGGTCAGTTGGTACGCGAAGCTGCCAAACTTATACAAGGTGGCGGTGGCGGACAGGCGCACTACGCAACAGCCGGTGGTAAGAACAAAGATGGCTTACAGCAGGCTGTAGATGCAATTGTAGCTAAACTGCAGTAATGCTGAATATATAAAATAAGAACTGTGTCAAACTCAGATTTTGGCACAGTTCTTTATTTGTATCTATTCAATCCCCTCATTAGGCCAGTTAACCAGATAGACCGTCTCTGTAGCTCGGGTTAAAGCCGTATATAACCATCTGCCATAATCGGCATCCCTACCCCCTTCCGGTACATATCCCTGGTCTATAAAGACATTTTTCCACTGACCACCTTGTGCTTTATGGCAAGTAATAGCGTAAGCATATTTCACCTGAATAGCATTGTAATACTGATTTTCACGCAACTGTTTCATTCGTTCCTTTTTAGAACGGATATGAATATAATCTTCCATTACATTGCCAAAAAGGCGTTCGTTCTCCTGTTGGGTAAGCGATGGAGATTCACTATGCAATGTATCTAACAACAACGTCACATCCATCTCTATATCATCATAATCGGGGAAAGTAAGAACCACATCCACATAGCGAAAACCATACATCTCTCTGGAACGACGAATACGTTGAACCACTGCCACATCGCCATTAGCAATAAAAGAGGGATACTCCAAATAGGAATCTCTATCTTCCGGAGTAAGATGTTCTGTCCAATAATAGTTATTCTTTACTATCATCAGATGTTCTCCCCTGTTCAGTTCATCTTCTCTGTCTAAGATAGTGTTTCGTATGCCGTTATTATATACTATTGCCCTTTTGTTTGAACGACATAGGACAATAGTCTCTTCTATCCCATCTCTCCCATAACACTGACTTATGGACTCTATAAGATCCTGACCGCTTATTCTTACAACATCTGTAAAGCCCGATAGTTTAAATTTAAAGCCGGACATTATCTCTGCCGGAATATCAACTTTTTCAGGCAACATATTTCTAAGCTGCGTTGCATTATAGAGAATACCGGATGTATAGGTCTGTCGCATTACCGTTTTTAGAGTAAACGGAGTAACCTTAAGATTATAAGATTCCAGTTCCTTTTCAAGCAGAGCCGGACTGGAGTATTCGCCTACCGGTGGCAACTGCGCGGAATCGCCCAACAGCAGCAACGAACAACTTTTAGAAGAATATACGTAAGTAATAAGATCGTCAAGTAATCTGCCCGTACCAAACATACTACCGGATAGCCCCTGATTTGATATCATAGAAGATTCATCCACTATAAAAAGAGTATCTTCATAGTTGTTGACATTCAGTTGAAACGATGTATTGTCAACTATAGATTTCTGCCTGTAAATCCTTTTATGAATAGTATAAGCCATAAAACCCGAATAGGTAGAAAAGACCTTTGCAGCTCTACCTGTAGGCGCCATAAGTATTACCTTTCTGCGCATCTGTTTCAGAGCTTTAACAAGCGTGGCAACCAATGTAGTTTTACCTGTACCGGCATAACCTTTAAGTAAAAAAACCTGCCGCTCTGCAGACATTGCCACAAAGTGAGACATCGCTTTTATAGCTTCCATTTGCTCTTCTGTAGGAGTAAACGGATACAAATTGACTATTTTATCGGTTATTTTCTCTGTAATCATCTACTTATGAGGCAAAAATTATTAAAATTCGTAGTGATATACGGATATTTGTTTTATTTTTGCGGGACGAAATTAATCAATTAATCATCATATAATGAAAAAAGTTATCAACATTCTTCTTGCACTTTGCGTAGTGGGATTGGGTTACATTTTCTATGGTAGCATAATGGGCCCTATCAAATTTGATCGCGAGAAAACTATCAGAGATACCGAAGTTATCGCTAGACTTATCGATATCCGTTCAGCACAGGTTGAATATCATGCTCAGCACGGTGGTTACTATACTGATAGTTTTGATTCACTTATTGCGTTTGTAAAGACCGGTAAACTTCCTGTAGTAAACAAGGTTGGTGAATTGAATGACACCCAGCTTGAAAACGGTTGGACAGAAAGTAAAGTTCTTAACCTTTACAAGGAAGCTAAAGAGGCAAAGAACAGATATACTGCAAAGGCTAAATGGGACGAAGCTATTGAAGCAGGTTTTGTAACAAGAGATGAAGAGGGCAACATCAATTATCTATTCAGTCGTGATACTATTTGGGTAAGCCTTTACGATTCTATCTACAAAGGCAGAATCAATCCGGATTCATTGCGTTATGTTCCTTTTGGAAATGGTGCAGAATTTGAGATGGAAGTTGGTCTTGATTCAACAAAGTCTGGTTCATTCATGAGCTTGTTTGAAGCAAGAGTATTGTTTGACACATATCTGAAAGGCCTGAACGAACAGGAAATCATCAATTTGATTGACGAACGTGAACAGTTAGGTCGTTATCCTGGTATGAAAGTTGGTGACGCATTCAGCGGTAACAACAACGCAGGTAACTGGGAATAATACAGACAATAAAATAATGGAATCCACTTGCCTTATAGCGGGTGGATTCTTTTTATACACAAAACTATATGAGAGTAATAAGCGGAATATATAAACATCGTAGATTTGAAGTGCCAAGATCATTTAGTGCACGTCCTACTACCGATTTTGCAAAAGAAAATCTTTTTAATATACTGTCAAACAGATTAGACTTTGAAGATGCAACAGCATTAGATCTCTTTGCCGGCACAGGCAGCATAAGTTTGGAATTGGTTTCAAGAGGATGTAGCAAAGTTATTTCGGTAGAAAAAGATCAGGCACACTATGCATTTATAACCAAGGTAATGAACACAGTGGGTACCACTTGCTGTCTGCCTATTAAAGGAGATGTATTCAAGTACATTGACCGCTGCAGTTCCAAATTCGATTTCATATTTGCCGACCCACCATATCAGTTAGAAAACATAGCAGAAATACCCAATCTGATATTTGAGAAAGGATTACTTAAAAGTGACGGTATATTTGTATTGGAGCACGGAGAAAGCAACAACTTTAGTGAACATCCTCACTTTAAAGAGATGAGAAAGTACGGTTCAGTACACTTCTCATTCTTCCAATATATCTAAACGGAATTACATTCTTCCGCCACCACCTGGCATACCGCCACCGAAACCGCCGCCACCGCCTGGACGACCACCACCAAAGTTACCACCTGGTCTGCCGCCGCCGTAGTTGCCACCTCTTTGCATCTGAGGTGGAGCCTGACGTTCACCTCTGTTATCTCCCTGATTCTGGCGCATCTCCTGACGAGCCTGTCTGTTTCCAAAGACATTCAGGCGATATATAAAGTGAACCATGAAATAACTATTGATATTGTAGTTTCTGGAGTCAGTTCTTCCTGTTGCAGATACACTTCTGTTTACATTTGATTCATCGTTCAATATATCAAAGTATTCTACACGCAATGTACCTGAATTACCCTTAAAGAAACTCATTGATGCAGAAGCATTCCATATCAGGTCATCACGATTATATCCACCACTATAACCTCTGCGGCTGGACATATTTATATCGCTTGCCAGATGAACATTCTTCCATGGTAAAGTAGCATCTATACGACCACCATAGCTAAAGTTATAGGTGTCCATATTACCATCTTTTCTTACACTGTTCTCAGAATGGTTAAAGTTGATATTACCATTCAGACTAAATTCCAACCAGTCATCACGATATGTAACTGATGCTCTTTCGCCTCCGGAAAGTGTTCTGGTTGTACTTAGTACAGCTGCACCACCGGTACCTGCCGATTCGTTATAGTTACCTATACTACCTGTTCTCATATATGCCTCCTGATGACGGTACTGCATATTTGTAGTTGATGACATTCTGTACTTGGTGTTCTTAAATGTCTTCTGATATGAGAAGTTACCGCTGGTATTCCAGTTTGTCCAGAAACCTTCCATATTCATAGGCTGTGTCATAGAGACACCTGTTTCAGGATCATAGTCGGTCTTGTTTGATATACTGCGCAAGGTGTTTCCTATTGAAACATTGGCATTGAATGTCTGTCTGGTCTCTTCTATATAGTTTTGGAACTCCAGACTCATAGTATTGTTCAAAGTAGGCAACAGGCCAGGGTTACCCTTTGAGATATTCAGAGGATTACTATCGTCTGTAATATCCATCATCTGTTCCATTGACGGCTGGCTGGTTCTGGAGTTCAGATTGATTCTTAAACTCTTCTGTCTGGTCCAGCGATATCTGAAGCTCATGCTTGGAGTATAGTTCACAACCACACGTGATGTATCACCTATTTCATAACCCATGTATTTGAAGTTATCCATACCGGTATATTGAGGCAGAATATTCAGACCCATCTGGAAATTCACCTTTTCTGTATTTCGGCGCAATGTCATTGATATGGTGTGGTTACGAGTTACATTGGTAGCCTGACGGCTCAGTTCACTATTCAGATATTGCTGCAACTCTGAAGGTACATACCAGTGTTCATCCCAATACTCATAATCGCCTGTTACCGGAAGTACGTATGTCTGACGATTCTGTTCACGGTTCTGAGCCTGTATCTGATAACTTAAGCTCAAGCTTGTTCTACCTGAATCAAATGGTTCAGTCCACATAATTCTACCTGACATGCTACTGTTATCGGTAGGATTTACATTATAGCGATTCATCACAGTATCTCTGTCATGTCTCTGATAATACTCCTGAACAGTAGCAGAACGGCTGATGCTTTCACCACCATTCTTTGAGAAAGACATATCAACCGACAGATTTCGGCCATTACTGTTACGTTCCTTATTAAACTTCTTGCTTATCTGGAAGTTACCGCTTATCTGATTACTGTTGTTGTCATTACTGTTTGCACTTGTCTGTGAGTTCACACCAATTGAATCGAGCAGTTCAGTTGGCAGGCTCATATATTCATTCAGTACATCTTCCATATCGGTTGCCATATATGGATCTGTGTTGAATGTCACAGAGGCGCTTCTTGAAGAGCTATTGCTTCTGCTTATTGAGAAACTTGGGCGGAATACAATGGTAAGAGATGTATCGGGGCGCCATTCAAAACGTGCATCACCACTTACACTATTACTTTCATTGTTACTTCTTGAACGGTTGTTTCTGAAAGAAGACGATGTATATTCAGTTGTAAATGTCTCTGATTCCGATTCACTGAGAGAACGTGATGAAGATCCATTCCAACGTATATTACCGCCCACTACCAGAGGGAATTCATTTCTGCGGCGAGGATATGGTTCACCTATATTCTTTGAGAAGTTTACACCTAACTGAGTACTCTTGTTCACTCCACCTCCTCTACCGGAATTGTTTGTATTTGCATTCAGTGAGAACTGCGTGTTAGCCTGGAATCTGTTTAAAGTAAAACGTCCGGAATACAACGCCTTCAGCCACTCTCTGAAATCGTTTTCGCCTACCGGATAGCCCAATGCTGCATCATAATTGCTTAACCATCCTTTGTGCATATTCTTTTTCACACGAAGATCAAGCACTGTCTCCTCTTCACCATCTTCCACACCGGTAATTCTGGTAAAATCACTCTTTCTTCTATATGTTTTAATCCTGTCTATAATATTTACAGGGATATTCTTCATAGCCATATTCTGGTCATTTCCAAAATATTCCTGACCATCTACAAGAATTCTTGTTACAGGCTGACCATTAACCGTTATTGCGCCATTCTCGTCTATCTCCACACCCGGCAGACGCTTTACAAGGTCCTCCAACACAGATCCATCAGGTACCTTAAATGCATCCACATTATACATAAGGGTGTCATCTACAACCTGAGTAGGTGGCAGTGCATCCTGAATAACAGCTTCGCCCAGCATTATGGCATCGTCCTGCATTTTAACTACACCCAGTGGTTTCTCTCTGTCATCTTTTACTATTTCCAGATTCAAATCCTGAGTCTTATAGCCAATAAATGACATTCTGAGATAGTATTTTCCCACATTAAGTTTTTTAATGCTGAACCAGCCACCATCGTCGGTGGTAACACCATAAACAAAGTTGGAATCGGGTAATGAATATAACTGTACAGCAACCTGAGACATAACTTCGTCGGTTGCGTAATCTATTGTCTTACCGGATATATTTGCTCTACCTGTCAGTCGCTGCTGTTTCTCTACTTTATTATTGTTATTTTGTGCCGATATACCTGACACAACAAGAAATAAAAGGGCTAGTAATTGTATTCGTTTTCTCATATAAATTGTTTTGCCATTTTTTGACTCAATAACAGGCCAATGGTTTAATTAAAAAGCACCTTATTTATATAAATTATACACTTTATACAGGAGACCGATTAGATTATGATATAAAATCATTAGTTTTACACTATGAAATGTCACGAATTATTGGGTAAAATCATTGCTTCTGTTGCATCAGAATACAACATAGACCATTCACTGCAGGAGGCTTGCGATTGGGGAAGACTGATAGAGTTATATCTGTCACATATTATCTTCAATACTCCTACCGCAACCATACGCAGCTGGCAGTACCATCTAAAAGAACTATACGGAGAGACCAAGATAGAGTGTAAATGGTATCCTAAAATCTGGGCACTTGTTTCTAACAACATTCAAAACAGCTGTTATTTGGAACTGCCAAATTCAGAAAATATTTACACTGCCCAAACTATCGACAAAAAAGAACTTATTGAAGCATTTGATTTTTGTAGAGAAGGTTTTTAAGAAAACTCTTGCAACTTTGTTTACTATTATATAATTTTGAAATTATAATGATAACCATAAATACATTGGATTATGAAAAAGTTTATGTTAACCTGTGCCACATTACTGCTGGCAATAGTTGCGCAAGCGCAATTTTTTGGATTTCCACAAACAGAACGCAGAATTAAACTCTATAGCGAACCTATAGTAGGTTTAAACGACCTTTTTGTTGGAGACGAGGGTTTTGTTACATTTGAACTTATAAACGATAGTCATCTAACATACGACGGCCCTATCTACCTGCGTATATTTGAACGTGGCGTCAGCCATCAGGTATTGGCATGCCCCAAAATCAAGATGAAACCCGGACGCATATATAGAATAACAGCCACCTTCCCCACAGACAGATTGGCCCCATTTGTAAGATATGCAATCAGTTTTGAATATATAGAAGACCATCAGATAGTACCAATTGCCAGTTTTGAAGGTAAACGCCCTGAAAACTTTATATTGAGAGCGGCTATCATTAACCGCCCACCGGCTAAATCACCTTACAAACCAAGAGTAATAGATATACCAAAGGATAAATATCGTCCTATGTCAAGAGACATAGAAGACGCTGTCAGAAGAAGAGACAACAGATACGATTATCACTACAGAGCTATACCTCCACGTAGTGACAACAAGCCACAACCGGCTCCAAACAATAATCGCCCTACAGAACGCAACAATAGTGACACAAATCGTTCCGGTAGTAGACTGTAAAGACAAAAAGTTACCGTTTTCTTGGTGCATAAACCAAAAAACGGTAACTTTGCACCCGCTTAACAGCACGGGATGTAGCTCAGCCCGGTTAGAGTACGCGTCTGGGGGGCGTGTGGTCGCTGGTTCGAATCCAGTCATCCCGACAAACAACCAACAACGGTCATTGCAAAAAAGCAATGACCGTTTTCTATTGTATTAGACTGTGGCAAGCCCCGCTTGCAAAACAGGATAAGACAATAGAAAACAAAGCTGCTGATAAGCAGCGACAGTTGTTGGTTGTTTGTGCTCTCCAAAAGGGGCACCTGGATGCGCGAGTGAAACGAGCGAATCCAGTCCCTTTCAAAACGAAGTGTTGGAGAACACCTGGATGCGCGAACAAGTGAGCGAATCCAGTCCTTAAACCTCCGCGCAAGTTTACTTGCAGGCGGGATGGAACAATAGAAAACAAAAATTGTATTTAGGGATCATCGTAGATGGCCATAAATGCAATTTGGATTGTTGTTGGTTGTTTGTGCTCTCCTCTTTTTTGTTATATAAATTTTTATGCATATATTTACAAACTGAAATTTCTAACCAATACAAACAGATATGTATAAACCATCAACTTTACCAAACAGCCGCATCGATGCAGCCGATGTTTTACGTGGATTTGCCATAGCAGGCATTATTTTAATACACTTTCTGGAACACATGAATTTCTATTCGTTTCCGGAACTGACAAAGTTAGACGAAAACGTGTGGGACACCATATTCTTCCTGTTTGCTGGAAAGATGTATGCCATATTTGCCATGCTGTTTGGACTAAGTTTCTTTATTCAACACGATAATCAGGCACAAAAAGGAAAAGATTTCCGCCCACGTTTTGTGTGGAGAATGGTACTGCTTATGCTATTCGGACTGCTCGATTTAATGTTCTATAATGGAGACATTCTGTTTATTTATGCTGTATGCGGTCTGCTAATTATTCCTTTTATAAGATGTAGCAATAAAGTTTTAAACTGGATTATCTTAATATTGATGATACAGCCTATAGAGGTTATCTATATAGTATTAGGACTTATAAACCCTGAAACAAGACCTTTGAATTTAGGTTCCGGCATGCATTTTATGAATATGATGCCGGCACAGGCTAACGGAACTATATGGGATGTAGCATTAGTAGGTATAAAAGACGGACTGCCCTGCAACTTCTTATGGGCTATAGAAAACGGACGTTTCACACAAAACATATATCTGTTCTTAGTTGGCATTATGATAGGCAGAAGCCGTCTGCTCTATAATGAAGGCGATAATTACAAGAAATGGCAGAAGATAATGTTAATTACATTCATCGCATTTGCAGTATTTGCTCCATTAGCCAAATTTGTTCCCGGTACTATAGAAAACCGTTGCGTATCAAATTCATTAGGAGTTATGCTTAATATGTGGAGAAATGTAGCAATGGCTCTATTCTACGTAATGGGTATAACATGGTTGCTTCATCGCACCAAAAACGGCAAGAGGCTTATGGTACTGGCTCCATACGGTAAAATGAGTCTGACACACTACATAGGCCAGTCAGTAATTGGTGCTTTTATATTCTACGGATGGGGATTGGCACTATTCAAAACCAGCGGTCACACCGAAAGTTTATGTATGGCTATAGTATTTGTAGCATTGCAAATTATATTTAGCCACTGGTGGATGAAAAATCACAAAAGAGGCCCGTTAGAAGGACTTTGGAACAAAGCCACCTGGATAGGGACCAACAAGTAATAGCCAAATTTCAATGGGTTTGTTTGATTGCTATAACAGGTAAGCGACATTGCCTTGCATGAACTATCCCCGGCATTCATAACCAACTTCGAGTTGTTTCTCCGTACCGAGAATTTACCTACAAATCCGCTACTTGCCGACCCAATGTATTGGAATGGTTATATCGAAAAGGTGGGTACAGGAACAGAAGATATCATAAACAAATGTCGCGAGTACGGACTGAAAACTCCAGAGTTTTATCAAGAAGAAGATTTTAGGGTTGTTATTTGGCGTGTAAATGAAGAAGGTGATCCAAAGCGTTCCAACGATGATCCAACAACGTACCAAGGCGTTCCAGAGGTGTGCCAGAGCGTGCCAGAGCGTGCCAGAGTGTACCAGAGTGTACCAGAGTGTACCAGAGCAACTTATGGCTCTGATAAAAGTAAATCCTCAACCTTTTGAATAAGCTCTTTTGCGGGATTCACCATACTTAGAATTTCATCTTCCGATACAGAATAGAGACAATTATAATCTCCCTTCTTTCTAAGTTGTTCAATTCTTGAAAGAAATGCTCCTATATGTGATTCTACCTTACCTGTTTTAACAAAATGAAGTCCAAATAACGTTATTAATCCATCATGAGTGTGACAAGATATACTATTTTGAATAAATAGTGCTTGTATTGCATGAAAGCAAGCATAATAATACCTATTCGCAGCAATATCCCAAAACTGCTGAACACACATCTGTTCTGCTTGCGTTAAAAACAAATGTGCTTTATCCATCTGTAGTTTTACTACTGTTTTACGGTCTTCTACACTTAAACTCATATCAAAGCAATTGCATCTTTTTGAACATTGTGATAAAAAGGAGTTATCTTACTATCTTCCCATTCCTTGTTAGAATACATTATAGGATTTATCTGTTCACCCAGATCCCAACCTAATACCGTCAATGGATAAGTAACAGTATCATAATCAGATGGTAAAAGTTTATCCTTATTCAATACTATGAGAATATCCCAGTCGGAACCATCATGAGCATCACCACGAGCTTGCGAACCGAAAATCCATGCTTTAGCACCATACGGAAGATTAGTGATAAGCGTCTGTTTTATACTTTCTATGACCGACTGTTTCATCATCTACAATTAATAACACCGCAAATAAACAAGTAATTTTTGATTTCACCAAATTATCTTTTTGCGATTATAAGATTTTTTGCTACTGATTCCAAAGTGTGGGATTCGACTGTTTTGTACGATAACATCTATATTCAGTTTTATCTGTATTAGAAATAGTACTAATAAAAGACAGTGCAATAGGATCTAAAGACCTAAGATTACGGCACACCTCAACAATCTTATCCAAGCCATAATAAGTACGAATTATGCGCCAATCGTCAATAGTTCCATATTCCAAAACACGCTGAATTATTTGAGACGGACAGGAATCCATATTCACCAGTTCCATATCCATATCCCAAAACAGCACTTTTGAAAGTTTTGAAATACATTCTCTTTCTGACATATCACACTATTTTTTTGCAAAGATATTGATTTTCCACAAACAGATAAACCAGATAGCAAGTTGACTTACTAACTCTGATACTTATGACGGGCATGATTTAAAATTTATACACTAAAGGCGAATAGCAAGCAAGTAGGAACTAATAGCCGCTACTTGCAGGAAAACCTGCCAATAGCGGCTAATTTATTAATACAAAATGTATTCACACTATCAATTAGTTCTTACCAACTTCAAGTCATCGATATAGATAACAGTACCTCCATTGACACCTTCTAATTGTATCACAAATTGGTCAGCAAAACCAGATAGAGTTACGTCCTGTTCAATACTGTGCCACGAATCATCGGCGTTCGCACTGAGACTTAAATCAATAGTTGCGCGCTTTTCGTAGTTATTTGATGAATCTTGAAATGCAAGTTTCATAGTTCCACTACTAGATGACGAACCTTTTTTAAATTTCAGGAACAATTTATATTTTCCACTATAATTACCACCACCAATACCTAACTGTCCCCAATTATTATTGTTTTGTTGCATCTCTATTCTAAGAACATTTGATTGCGCAATATTATCATAAACAATAGAGGTTGTTACATTATTCCAACCATCTATTCTTTGACCATTTTCAAAGTCATACTCAACCGTTCCAGAAGAAGAAGTAGAAACTACAATACTTGTCAATATCACATTCTCGCCATTAATTTTTAAACCGTTTAAATAACCATTTATATTTTGATTATTAACCTTAATATCATTTGTTACGTTAAACGAGAATGAAGTATCTCCTGAATTAACCGGTATAATACCTAAATTATCATTGTTTCCATAATCCCTACCAGGCAAAGCTATTATATTAGCACCTCCATTAAAATCGTGTAATTTAATTGATCCGCCAGTAGTAGTAAAGTTTAAAGTCACCACACTACCAACAGGAATCTGGTAGCCTGTAGATAAATAATTAATACCATAAGCCCAGTTCAATTGAGCCCAACCATTCCAAATAGTAGTTACACCTGATGATTCTGAGGCTCTTGGTGACAAATCTACATTAACTGTTGCAGATGAAACATTATTATTACCACTGAAAGTTATCGTAGAATTCTTATCAGTGTGACTTCCATCCTTTAGTGTAAATTTTAATCGCATAGTTTCTCCGCCAGTAGTAGTAATGGAAGTTGAATTATCAATATTATTACCATTTACCCTGGATACGTTAAAATCATCTGCCTGAATATTTAGTTGCGTCACCCCTGCAGGAATAGTTACATCAACAGTAAATTCTTCGCTTGAATTCTGCCCATAATACAACGGAATAGATGCAGTAGTTCCACTCTGACCATTTGTAGCCACTTGTATTTGTCCGTTACTTATAGGTTCGTTAGCAAAAGCAAATGTTGGGCTATTGTCCCCTATATCACCTGTAACAGTATATCCTTGATTGTTAGATAGCCTATAAGTAAATTGAATATCACCACTACCCGGATAATTACTACCAGTTACAAATACCCAGTCAATCAAATATTCGGTTTTACCACTTTGAATAGTGAATTCCAGTCCTTCTCCATTATGATTGCCATAATAGATTATATCACCACTCTTCCTACTATCGTCCCAATGAATAGCACCATTTGCATTCGCCCACTGATAAGGAGAGTTGAATTCTCCTTGTAATTGTACAGTTCCGCTTGATGGTACATTGCCAGAGAGTGTGGCTTTCAGATAGACGCGCGAAGTACCAAGCAATAAATTATCAAAGTTATCGCCATTATTATCAATAGTTCCATTGTCATATACATCAGCATAGAAATCAAGCGAAATATTTAGTTGCGAATCTGAACTTTGTCCGTTATCTGATAAGTTGATTGTGGCAGTGGCAGTATTATCGCCGGTAAAATCAGAATTGCCAACAGTATAAGTAAACTGAACAGGATTTGAGGTATTACCTTCCGGTCTTACAAAATTCCAATGAATCTCATATTCTGTTTGCCCGGCTTTAATCTCAAATTGTAAAGAGTTTCCATTATTATTTCTATCTACAATAGAACTACCATCCTGCCTGCTTTTACTCCAGTCTATAGAGCTATTTCCTCCATTTTGTTGATTACTGAAGCTACCCTGTAACTTTACAAATTTGCCTGCATATTTCTGTGCATCTTCTGGTAAGATAGTTGCCTTAAGATAGAAATCATCACCAAAATTCAGGTTATATGTCTGATTATCACCATTATTTGAATTCGAACGGAATTCAAGTGATTGAAGATTCAGGTTTATAACTTCATAAGGAGTAGGAATGGTCACAGCCTTGGCAATAGTACCATTATAAATAAAATAGTGATCAGTGTCGTTGGCCTTATTACCACCATTTAGGCTTGGTACTATTTGCTTTGAATCAGGAATACTTTCAAACGCTATTTTATATGTCCAGCCTTCACGAGGATGAAGCATTTCCGTACCACCTGAATTGGAATTACTCTGTTTTCCTAATGTGTAATTTTTATCATTACCCACAATAACTCCCAAACCGGAACTGGTATTATCACTTCGCTTAGTCCATTCGGGAATATTAATATCAATTGTATAATTTCCATATCTTTCAGCCACCGGAAGCAAGTCTGAATGAGGAGCCGGAACAACCATTGGCATCTTAAAGCCAATTGCCCAAGCATCATCCAAATTGGTAAATTTATCAACAGGTGTAAGTTTATCGCCATCTAACGACGTGTATAGTCTGGGAATGATAGGACTCTTCACTTCATACTGTACGGAATTCAGATGCAGTTTTTCATAGAAAACCTCGTATTTATAATCCGGTTCGTTAATTGTTCCGCTGGTAGCATAATTACCCGCATTATAAGTGTCCAAAGTACAAGTATTGGATTGTGCAGATTTACCCTGATTATTTTCAGTTATTTTTAGGTCATTACTATTAGTAGCTTGAAATGCTATTACCTTTGTTGCAAGCTGCACATCTATTTCAGACAATGTAAATGTGGATAAATTCAGCGAAGAAGCCAAACTATTATTTTCTGATTTCAATATTACCGTGTGGTTCAGATTATCTTGATCTACTATATATTTTGAATCATTAATTTTTAGATAACCCTTTGCATCGGTGTTTACATACGTAGCACCACTCCAGTTAAGAGTATAATCGGTGATGAGAGGTTGCGCAACATCTGTCATTTCCGGTTTGGTTCTGGTTAAGCGCATATAGTAGAGCAAGTAATCGGCAGAACCTCTTTGAAGAGTATAAGTACCCGGAGCAAGTTCGTAGCGGATTAAACGACCTGATGAACCAATTTCACCATCACCAAAGTTATAGTTAGACGGTACAGATTCATCGTCATCGCTGTTTGCAGTTGTCCAGGAAGTACCATTGGTCAAATTACCAGTAAGATTGATTGACGGGGAAGTTCCATCATTCGCTGCCACCAACATTGTCAAGTAACGATTCTCACCTTCCGGTATAGTAAAGGTAAAACTATCATCGCTTCCCATAACCATAGATTGCGATTTATGGCTATTGGCACCCGCATCATAGAACTCTGTTCTAAAACCGTTTGGTGTAGTTCCAGTGGTAAAACTGCCTTGCGGAGTTTCTTTGTTATACCCAAAGAACGTAACCGAATTTTCAGTTCCTGTCCATGTACTATTATCTACCCAGATTTCATAATCCTGGTCATGAGCAACATTATCTATCAATGTAACTATTGTAGTAGCATCGTAATCGTGATAATCTGTATCCAGATGGAAATCTATTGTATGTTTTTCACCCGCAGTTCCATCTTCTCTTAACTCAAATTCAAAGGTATAAGTCTGGCCTTTTTCCACATTGTAAACGCCATCATGAAGAGCCAAAGTACCAGGTGCTGTTATGTTATACTTATTATCTTTATCATTTACAGTAAGTTCGTATGCACCATCATAGTTATCAAAACTTGGAATAATAACATTAACACTAAAGCTGTTTCCTTTTGTTCTTGGTATCTCTACAGCAGTAGGTGTTACGTTAAGCGCATCGCGTTTCAATACATGAACCACAAGTTTATCATTCACTATCTTATCTTCACCACTACCTATAAACTGTAACTCCATACCACTGATAGCATCCTGAATACTACTTTTCAAGTTCATAGAGAGTACAATTTCACTTAAACCGGTAACATCATAAGTAGAAATATGGATATTACCATTAGTTATTGTACTGTTTTCTAAATTATTACCCGCTGTATTTTTAGCAATTACGCCATCAGCATCAAATCTTTCTGACGGGGAACCTATCTGCAATTCGGTTATGCCTTCCGGAATCTTTACAGTAACAGTACCCGGTTCACCTATATACATATATACTTCATCGGGTTCAAAGTCAAGGTGTACCTGTTCCTTTTCAGAGTCATTAATAGGTTTACCGTACTGAACTGCATCAGAATAATCTGTCTTACCTAAATCAACATCTAATTTGTCAACTATGTTGATGTTATAAGCCTGATTACGAATAACATAATAGTATTTATCTTCCACACCTGTAAATTCTGGTTTTACAAGTGCAACCTTATAGAAATGGCCGGAATCTTCAGTGCCACTTCCATCATTATCTATATAGCACATTACATAGATAAGGTCACCTACATCGTCGTATTCTTCGAACAGATAATGCACTGTGCCCAATTCGCTACAATCACTTACATCAGATGTAATGACAAAAGTTGATGGCAGTTCGTGATTGGTTTTATCTTGATAACCGAACGTATAATTATTTCCATCTTTAAGATATGGAACTATAGTACCGGTGGTGTTATAGTTCAATATTCCGGCTATATGGCCAGTCATTCCATTCTGCAGATTCAACGTAATTTTTGCCATATTGCGAATAAGAGGCAACTGATAGCCTGTCTTTTTATCTAAAGCTTGGAGTTCATCAGAAAGATCTTTCAAGTCTTCTGCACTTTCAAAATCAAGCATTTGCCAATAGTGCAGAGCGTTTGATATTCCATCTGCATCCTGTGAATTCTGTATGCTGCTAATTCTGTTTACCAACAGACCTACATCGGTCTTTCCATAGTCAGATTCTGTTATTTCTGTAAATTCTCCATTGTTTTTGGCAATAAAGTGGATTCTGCGTGTGCGCTGTGGTACTGTAATCTTAAATATTCCTGTAGTATTTGACGTTGTTGGTTGAACTACTACACTTGTTTGAACTTTAATCAGTTCATGATTTCTATCAAAAGCAAGAGCCGTTATAGATGTAATATTCTCTGCAGGTGCTGTACGTGTTGATATACCACCATCCGGTAACAATGTATTGATAGTTAATTCTATCTCTTCATCATCACCATGTATAGTACCAAACATATCGTCCGGTTCACCACAGGCTACGAACAGCAATAACAGCAGAAGGAATGTCTTTATAAGCCATCCCTTTGCCATAGCCATTTGATTGAATATATATCTATTTTTTATGCTCATTTTTGTTCATTTCAATTTTATGGTGCCGGAATAATACTAATCTTAGTAATGGTAATATTTGTACCCAATATATATATACCACCTTGTTCTTTTATCATCTTCAACAAATCACTTGTTATCAATAACGAGTAAGAAGTAGTTCCTTCACCTGAATATTGATATTCTTCACTTAAATTATTATACCATTGAGTAATAAATTTAATTATTGAAACTGAAGATGAATCTGTGCTCTTGAATTCCGCTTTAATAGTTACTCCGTCTGAAATATAAGTCAAATAATCTGAGTTTAATGTTTTAACTTCTATAGAATTATTATTACCTAACGCTTTTTCTCCTGTCCAAAGCGGAGTTTCAGCTCCCACACCCGGAGTTGCCTCCACATTAATAACTACTGTTGCATTTGCCACATACTGATTAGCACTTGCATCACTGAACGTAATAGATGTATCTTCAGTAACTCCACCCTTCAATGTAAATACAAATACTGCCGTTTGACCATTATTATCGATTGGAGTATATGTATTACCACTGAGAGTACCATTTCCATTTTGAAGTGCTACACTAAAGTTATCTGCATATATTTTCAATCCTGATACACCTTTCGGTATCGTTACGTTTACAGTTACGTTCTTATCATTACCATCGTAATAGATTGTGCTTGGGTTTGCTGTAGCTGCGATAGCTGCATTTACCGTTACACTAATATTTTTTTCTGGCACAGTGATATCCACGCCTGCACCACCATTGAAACTGATAGTTCTGTTTCCGGCACTTGTTGGGGTGAAAGTAAATTGTGTAGTGCCACCTGTGTAACTATATTCATTATTTGTAGGACCGGACAAAGAACCACCTGATGATGTTACCGTAAATCCTTCTGCCGCAATATTGAGTGCAGTCAATATACCACCATTTGGAACGTTCATCGTTACGGTATAGGTATCATTGTTGTTCAAGTTTAGCATAGCATTATCTGTATAGGTAAATGTTACATCTTTGGTTTCTATGACGGTTGGTTTTATGGGGTCGGCCAATAATGCATCACTATAAGTTTTACAGCCTGCATCCAAATCGTTCACCAAAATGGTGTATTTATGATTGCGGATAATGCGGTATGGCTGTCCCTTTTCATCGTGCAATGCCACCTTATAATAGTCATCGCCTATTTTACAGATTACATATAGACCATGTTCATCATTTGGATTTGCATGTTCAAATACGTAGTAGGCATTATCATAACCGGCACCATAGTTTGTAAGTTCGTCTGTCTTATCTAATGGGTCCGGTTCATCGGGCAATGTTAGATAATCGTTGTTATCTAAATCAAAATTAAAACCACCATTGTAAGGCACTAACAAACCAACATTATTCGGATTATCCAGACCGGCTATAAAGAGTTCATCCTGACGGAATGTACAATCTGCGCCGGGTTTTATTTCTATCATGGCTTTGTTTCTATACAGAATTACGTCCATCACAGCATTATTATCATTTCTGGTAGCCATTCCCCAATATGATAGTTTGTCGTAATCTCTTGAACTGAGATTACACAATACTTCAGTTTGTGATTTACCTAATTGCTCGTTAAGATAAGCTATATATGTTTTTTCGTTGTTATAATTAGCAGGTAAGTTCGCCAAGAAATGAATAACATCTCCATTGTTAGGTTTGTCAATAGTAATAGTACCCGAAATTGGACTGATAGGATGTAATGCCGAGTTAGTAGAATATTCTTTAAATAATTCCAACTTGTCATTACTGAACACCAAAGCCACAATAGATGTTATGTTATCAGTTTCTGCTGCACGGGTAGCAACTGCTTTCATTCCCGGAATATGCATACGAACAGTGACATATTCATCCTGATGCGATAGATTTTCTTTTATCGCATCATCGGCTGTGCAGGCTACAAGCACAAGTAGCAGCAACAGCAAATGGGTTAATATGTCAGTTCGTCTCTTCATTACAAATTCAATGCAGTTGGAGTGATTAGAATCAATTTAGTTACCTGTACATGAATAGGTCTGTCATTCTCATCCCTAACACGAATTGCCAAATTCATTTCCTTCAAACCATGTCCGTTAATCATCATCATATCTTCAGTTATAGTAAGGTGTCTTACATGTTCTTTTGTAGGATCATCGCCAAGTTCAAATTCCACGAAATCATCTTTTAAGTCATAATCACCACCCCACCCTGTCTCAAATCTAATTCTGATTTTTTTATTATTCTGATTAGGATATCTGTATTCTGTAAAATATAGAAGTATTGTATTACCGGCTTCTAACAAATCTTTTGGTACATTCAAGAATATAAAGTCATTAATATCAAATTCCGAACCTTGATTATAACTCCAGTTCTGTTCACCTTTAATAGTTGTACCATCTTCAAGTTTCCATTCATCACCAAGACTAGTACCACCACCAATTTCGATGTTGTTGTCGGCAAACCAGTCTTCTACGTAGTAGCCATCGTTTTTATCAGGGGCAGTAGGTGCACCGCCTATGTTAAGTTCATGTTCTTTCCAATCCTTAACATTGTAATCTACAGTAAGTTTACCCTGAAGTATATTTACAACTATCTCTATATGCTTGTTACGAGGAATAGAGGTAACACCTATAGGCATGTGGAATTCTTTTTCACCCCACTCAGCATATAGCATAGGGTTTGAAATATAATCTGCATCTACAGGATATGTGTAGTAAGTTTGAACAGCAGATTCTGCATTTTCAGCCAATGTAACACCATCAAAGGGAATAATATTGCCCAGTTGAACATCACTTTTTACATAAACTTCAGAATAGGAATCGTGTGTACCATTCTTTACATAATCACTGAAAAGACGTCCCTTGCCGTTAGGAGTGATACCCGTTATGCGAATATCGCTCAATAATTGCTTTTCGTTTGTTTGGTTTACAAACTTAACCGATATCTTACTTGCCACATATTCCAGCTGAAGCGGATCAGGCACTGCATATTTATCTTGTTGCGGTACATAGACAGTCCAGATCTTGGTTTGCGGAATAGCTTCTCCATTAGGAATAGTGAATGCGCTACCATTACCTATCTCCTGTATCTTTATAGCTGTAATATTCTCGTTGGTCAGTTCTACATTACGTTGACAAGTTTTCATCCAGCTAAGCAGATTATCTTCTGCAGGAACAGGGGTCAGTGCATTTTCATTTGCAACAGCATAAAAGGTAAAGTATTCACCCCCGGTTTTAACAGGTGTGCTAAAGGTAAACTTTACACTGCTGGCATTAATGCCTTGCGCTAAATGATTATCAACCACCGTTCCATCCTGACGCACCATTATTACACGAAGGTCTTTCATCCGTTCCAATTCATCGGCATCCGATGCCGCATCCGATACAATAGCACGTGTATTAAAGGTCATCATCACTTCCGATTTACCTACATCCTCTTTCTGACATGCGGACATAACGAAGAGGCCGACCACAATGGTCAGCAACGTCAGGCTGTATGTCAGAACTTTACACATCATCCCCAATCAGGTGTTATATCTTCTATTTTCCACCCGGGCAGAACAATCTCTACACCCAGTGTGCTAAATTTAATAGCAATAGGCACATCTGCCTCTTGCTTGGTTACATCTATCTTGTCTGCATTCTGTTGCAGATAGTCGTAAAGTGAAAAACGTGTCATTTCATTACCCTGTGCATCAAGCAGTACTACCTGATGCGGGCAACTGGTTCGTGTTACCACACCATTTTGATCTAAACGGAACAGAGCCAGATCTGTGGTGCGATAGCATTGGTTTTCGGCATCATAAATCAAGGTAGGCTCTACAATCTCCTCTCCTATAGCCGAAAGCTGATTATAAAAGTTTATGCGCGCAGTGCTTTGCTCTATGCGCAGTGTATAAGGTATGGAGGCTCTGGTGGCAGCGCCTTGAGCAGGTGCCGGCAAGCCTTCAATCTGAATATCCATATTTACGTGTGCACTACGAAACATCAATGTATCATAGTGATGAAATTCGTCGTTCACAAGCTTAATCTTTACTTCACCTATATAATTATGGTCGTGAGTCTCAACCACATCTCCTGCACTGAACCAGTTAGGATGCTGCACGTAGAAATATTCACGTTTATCGGTTGTACTCTCCATTATATAGGTATGTTTATTTGCATTTGCCACAGTAATCAGAGTATATTCTTCCGGCTGAAGGTTCAGTTTAAGAGTACCATCAGGCAGTTCGGTCATAGTGTAACTTTTCAGTCTATAACCCTTCCTATCGAATATATACAGGTCAACATCTTTTATATACTCATTCAGTACACTCTCTGTACCGTCTGCCAAATATTCCAAACGTACAAAAGTGTTGCTACAGTCACTGCGGTCTTCGCGAATACAGGCGGAGAGCAGTGTTGCTGCACAGAGAATAAGCAGTATGTTGATAGTTTGCTTCATTATTATTTTTTGTAAAATATTTTCAAATGCATTAGCTAACAGCCCACGTTATGTTTTTTTATTTGCCTGGCGATAAAGAAAAAATTTCCTCGCGTAGCAGATAAAATTGGTGCGCCATTACCTTTTTATACCTTGTAAGCATTTATTCCCCCACCTTAACATCTACAGGTAGCAAAGAACACTACCTGTAGATATTTTGGAGGTATTCAAACGTCAACTAATGGTGTTTGAATTCAAATTGTTTTTTAACTTATTTTTTAGTGTTGATTACTCTGCCCATTCACCTGTAACAGGTACAACCTGCCATTTAGCTTCTGTAACTTCAACTTCTAATTCGTATTCAATGGTTTCATCATCTTCCGCATCAACTATATTTTTATCCAATATTGCTGCAGCTGTTACTTGATAAATCTTTCCATTCTCCAATGCAATATATTTATCACCTTTCTTATATTTGGTAATCTTTGCATAACGAGTAATTGAATTACTTTCGCTATTGAGCTGAGCTTCTGAGAAACAAATTTTAAATTGTGGATTATCTGCATATGTTGCAGGGTCTATTTCTGTCACATCATCTGTAGTTGTAGCACCGTAGAAATTGTAAGCATAGATACCAGGCGCGGGAGCAGCCGTCAAATTAACTGTAACAGCATCACCCAACACATAAGGTAATTCTTTTGCGTCTTCGGCTCTTGTTGAATTATCATCATCCTCACCATATACGTTATCAGAACCATCTTTAAAATAATAATCTTTGATTTGAGGAGTAGCATTAGCAGAAAAACCATTTACACTATAACTACCACCAATTGTTCTCAGATTATCGAGATACACACCTACAACTTGCAATTTTTGGAATTCAGTACCAGAGAAGCTAATTGAACCAAATTCCAAACGAGCTACAGGGATCGCCATTTCAACTTGCGCTGTATACAAATTATCATTGAGGCTGAATGATGTAGTTTCACCATATGCTGGAACTTTTGTTGCATTTTTAGTGGCTTCTGTATTCAAATCAGAGAGAGAAGTTGTTTGGGATACAAGACCACCATTAACAGTTACAGTAACTTTCTTAGGACCAATTACACCTGTAAATTTTACGTTAGGATCACCCTGTTCCCAAGTTTGGGAACCACCGCCCTTATTAGCAGTCAATGTTACAGTATATTCACCTGTAACTGTAAGTGCTGCGTCATTATTTTCCGTCATTGAACCAATAGTTGCACGAGTAGCTACTGTGGGAGGTACGATTTGTACTTCAACGATACCTTCACCTTCTGGGAACAATTCTTTGTCATCACTGTTGCATGCGCAAAGACTTAGTCCTGCTGCGCAAAGCATAAATAAACTCTTTGTTAGTTTCATAATTACATGAATTTAAAAGTTAATAAATAATTTAATTATAAGTTTGTTTTATTTTGTTCGGTTAAACACCATACAAGTTTCTATTCTGCTACAGCCAAATTTATTACTGCCTCAGCCATAGGCAGGTTGGTTTTTGCCTCCTGGCTTCCTAACTCTATGGCCTGCTTAAAGTGTGGTACTGCATCGGCATATCTCTGCAGTTCCATACATAGTACTCCACGCAGATTACATATAGGTGCTGTAGGTTCTATATTTTCCAGCTGTCGCAGTGCTTCTGCCTTTCTATCGGCATTAAAGAGTGCTAAAGCTAAGTTATAGACTAATGCTGCATCGGCAGGATACTGTTTTACAGCTTTCTGAAGTGTCTTTATGTACATTACAGTGTCAGGCAGATAGCTCTCTGCCACCTGTTGCATTTCATTAGGGCTGAACAGGTTTGGTTTGGTGTCTATAAGCACACGACCCTCTTCTACGGTAAACGGACGAACTTCGTAATGCAGAGTGTAGAGAATACAACGTAACAGCGGATAGTACTCCTGGTAGATGGTGTTACCTATTTCCGGTAACGCACGCAGACGACGGTCTATATTGTCTGCATCGGCAGGGTTATCTATAGCCTCCTGTATGTATAGGTGGGCTGTAGAATCGGCTGGCAGTGGTGTCTCAACCAACAGTGTTTGCAGATGCCCCCATGCTTCTCCCTTACCTTCTGCATGCCATAGTTTTTTGTTTATTCCCTTTACGCGTCTTGATACGTAGTCCATAAACGAATTTGCACGGCGTTCAGAGAGTCCCTGGTTGTAGGTTAGTGTTCCTTCCGGTGATACCCATCCCTCTACGTTTATGGCTGTAAGGGTTAGTTTTTCATCGCCTATAACACTTTCCAGTTTGGCAAAGACACTGTCCAACTGTTCTGCGTTGCCGGCTAATGCAGGACGAATATCGTGTTTGCTCTGAGCAAACTGTATGTATGCTCTGTGAGGTTCGTAACGCTGTTTTTCTACCACAGGAAGTGGTTGTACTCCTACGTATGTGGGTTTCCATTCAGGCATAGGCAGCAGTGTCTCTGCCAGATAGGTGGTTTCATTGCCTTCTTCACAATAAGCACAACCTACTGTGTATGCCTTTATACGCAGATGGCTGCCTGACATCCATCGTTTATATGGTATGGTTACACTGTAGTTCAGGGGTAAGGTATGGCCTTTCTGGTAGTTATGCAGTCTGTCGCCGGTTAATACCATTGGTTCTCCGCTTAACTTATTGGCGCGTTCTGCCACTTTATAGCGTTGTTTGCCGTATAGCTGTACGCCGGGCAGTGAGTATGTCTGTGCGCCATCTGCAGAATACAGTACAGGCACTAATCTCAGAACATGCTGTTCGTTCAGTTCCAGACTATCAAAATTGAACTCTACACGCAGATATGCATTTTTGCTGCCCATAAGTTTATCTAAACTGTAATTGGCTATCTCTATTTGGCTTAGATAGGCAGTCTCTTCTGCATGGGCAAACAGAGGTGTTAATAATATAAATAAGTATATATATATGCGATTCTGGATATTCATAACGTTATTTTTTCTTTGAAAGGTCTAACATATAAACTACCGATACTGCTGCCTTGGTTAGACCAAAAGCATCTTTACTGCCTGTTTCCAACAGTGATCCGCAGCGTGGGCATTGATATTTTTTATATTCGGAATGTAACCAGCCTAAACCTATGGAGTATTCCAAACTTAAACGCGGGGTTAATATGTGATGAAAACCATACGACAGACCTGCACCAAACATTTCGCCTTCGTAACGACGGCCTTTTTCTGTTGGCACAAGCACTATGGGCACATCTATGTTACTCATATTAAAGACTCCACCCATCAGGTGAAAGCCCACAAAATGACGGTTAAATGATTCGCAGAACCAATAGCGAACCTCCGGCTGAACCATCCAGTGTTTCCACTTGGTGTTCTCCCTGAATGCAAAAGGATTATAATTTCCTGAAATTTCTGCTGTCCATTGGGGCGCAAAACGCGCCTCTACTCCAAAATTCAGAGTAGTTGTCAGATCGTAGAGCACATTGTTTTTTATTGCAATATTCTGTGATGCGAGTGGCAAACCTATAACAAAGAAAAGCAGCAAAAAAATTGCTTTTTTCACCTTACATATCATATTTGCTTGACCTCTTTTTTATAACAAGGTGCAAATATGCATAATTTTTAATTATTTATTCAGTTTTTCAATTTTTATTTTCACGGATTTTAACGCATATTAACACAACTCGCTTACAATTAAACTATTTTAAATTACCAAATCAATAATTTTGTACATTATCGAGATTTAAATTAACAGTTGGAGTTGGTGAATTTTCTTCTATGGAGAAGTTAAGCAAATAGCTATATTTGGTACTCACTTTCCATTCGTTTTGCATAGAAGTTAGCTGCTTTACGGTTTCACCCCAAGTGACATTTCCTTCTGCATCTACCATCTTATACTCTATACGTACAGATGTTTCACTGCTGAGTGTTTGCGGCATCATTACCATAGCAGAAGCATAGGTCTTTGATTCATCGGTAAGCATCACAAAATTATCGGAATACTTTATTACGTCGGTCTGGTTATCTGTATTGTTTGTCCACTTACATACATCTTGTGACTGTACGTAATTGAACTGTGCAGAAAGATCTACATTCTGAATATCAATTTCTGTTATGCTGAGTGTATAATCAGAAGAAGGAGCATCTAACTGCACCATAAATTCTATCTGCGCAAGGGCGTGTTTGAAATCTATTGACAGTACATGAGTATCTAATGAACCCACCTGATATGCATACATTAAATCGGTAAATTTATTTGTCATATCTATGGTGTAATTATCTATCTGCAAACCATTACCTCTATACTGTGGTGCTGCTACGTTCGCTATTCCTGCGGGATAGAGTGCGTAAAAACCTACTTTACCTGAAACAGGCCAATAATAACGATAGTTTCTGCTGCGCCATGCTGATTGTACTGAATGAGATGCATCTGTTGTCCACTCCATAGTAAGTCCACCCATGAAATTTGAAGTGGAGGTTTCTGAAAATTCACTAAAGTCTCCCTGGTTTGAGTAGAATCCCCAAACATCGAACATTTCGTTTGTAGAGAAGGTTTGGTTATGATATATGGATTTCGTGATAGCGCTTGTCTTAGCTGTAAAACCTATTTCGGTATCTAATACAGTAAGACATTCGCTTTGCAGGCACGATGTCAATGACATTACCAATGAAACAATGAAAAACAATCTGGCTCTCATAAGCAATATACATTTAATGAATAATGGTACGGTTCTCAGGAGATATTCAAACGGAATGTGGAAAGCCAAAATCTATGGCTCTCACAAACCTGAATATCATTCTCTCAGCCCATACCGTTATTCCTTGTAATTTAGGTTAGTTTAATTCTCTTTTTAAGCATTAATGTTACGCTATCTTTCAACTTGCGTAACTCATTTGGTCTGTGCAAAGAATTATTTTTAAATTCATACTTGCAAACCTTTTGTGGAATATTTTTTGCCATTTAACCAAAGTTGAACAAAATGATTATTTTTATACATTGTAAAAAAACAAGATTAAACACCGTTGAACAATTTTGTAAACGCTAAATCCAATAAATACAATGGTTTTACGTTGTTTTTTTGGCAAAGAATTTCTTTATGTGTATCTTTACAAACTGAAAACAGGAGCATATATAAAAGAGTATAAAGAGATGAATATTTACGCTATTTGCGGAATAATTTTAATTGCACTTGTGCTGTTAATGAGCTACGTTAACAGAAACAAAAAACAGGGTGCAGTTGTGGTGGAAGATCATCATCACGATGAAGATGATTCAGAGTGTTGCGGACAGCATGCAGTTTGCGAAAAACAACGTTTGGCAGATGCAAAAATGAATGGTGCGCACTATTTTGAAGACGAAGATCTGGATCGTTATCGTGGATTTGATGCTGATAGTTACCAGGACCAGGATATAGAGGAATTCCGTTACGTAATGTACACTATGCAGCCGGAAGAGGTTATGGAGTGGTTAGAATCGCTTACTGCAAGAGAGATAGAGTTACCAAACGAACTTAAAGAGGAGGCTTTTGCCATAATAAACGAAACTAAATAGGCTATATGCAGAGACGTAGAATTTATGGTTTGTTGTGTTCTGCCATTATCATTTTGATTTTGGCAGGTTGCTCTACGGCAAAAAACACAGCAGGTTCCAGATTCTATCAGTCTATGGTAACTAAATATAATGTGTATCATAACGGTCATGAAGCATACAAACAGGGATACGAAGCACAGGAAAAGGCGGTCAATGACAACTATCTGGAAATTTTAGACCTGTATCCCGTTAGTGATGAGAAGGTGTGGAGTGTGGGCACATCAGACTACGATGTTGCTATAGAGAAAGCACAAAAAGGCATAAAACTACACTCTATAACTGTAAAGCCTAAGCAAAAACCTGGTAAATCGCTTACAGACAAAGAGAAGCAGTGGCAAAACAAGAACGAATACAATCCATTCTTGTGGAATGCGTGGATGCTTTTGGCAGATGCACAGATGCAGAAGGGTGAATTCATAGAGGCTGCCAGCACCTATACATACATTTCTAATCTTTATCAGGACGAAAAGGAGATAGTGGCGGAAGCACTGATGAAGATGGCCCAATGCTACTCGGAACTTGGTTGGAACTATGAATCGGACGAACTGTTTGACAGAATAGATTCCATTCCGGCCAAACTAAAGAAAGAGTATGCGGCAAGAAAATCGGCTCATCTGCTGGGACAAGGCAGATATAACGAAGCCATTCCTTTACTGGAAGATGCTGTTACACGTCAGGGGCAGAGCAAACTGCAGCGCATACGTGAAAGGTATCTTTTAGCACAGTTGTATAAATCGGTAGGCAGAGATGCAGAGGCATATCAGGCTTTTCAGAAGGTTCTGAATATGAATCCGCCATACATAATTGAATTCTATGCACGAATTCAGCAAACCGAGACAATGAATTTGAGCAATAAAAAACAGATGCTCAAAAAACTGCGTAAAATGGAACGCGACCCCAACAACAAAGACTATTTAGACCAGATTTATTATGCCATAGGCAACATACATCTTGCAAGCAAAGATACACTGGAAGCAATTGCCAATTACGAGACAGGACTGGAAAAGAGTACCAAAACAAGTCCCGAAAAGGGTATTTTGTTACTCTCTATGGCAAATCTGTATTGGGATTTGACCGATTATGCCAATGCCGGCAGATGTTATTCAGAAGCTATAGGTTTAATAGATAAGAATCATAAGGAATATAGTGTGGTAAAGCTGCGTTCCGAAGTGCTGGACGAACTGTCTCTGTACACAGAAAACATTCAGTTGCAGGATAGTCTGCAACATTTGGCTACCCTGCCGGAAGCTGAACTGGATTTAATTATAGAGAAACTTATAGAGCAGGCTAAAATAGAAGAAGAGGCCAGACAAAAGGCTGCAGAAGAGGCTGCTGCATTAAATATAGAAGAGGGTGGCAGATTAGGAGCAGCTGCCGGTGGTAACAACAATAGTGATTGGTATTTCTATAATACATCATTGGTAGAAAACGGAAAGAAATATTTTACACAACAGTGGGGTAGCAGAAAGTTAGAAGACAACTGGAGACGTTCCAACAAGACTGTACTTGCAGAAGATACACCGGAAGTTAACGGTACAGCACTTTCAGACAGCCTTTTGACCGATTCTCTGAACATCATTGCAGACACTGCAACCGTTGTGATAAATAACGATCCTTTCTCTAAGGAGTATTACCTGCAGGATATTCCATATACAGAAGAACAGTTGAATGAATCTAACAGGATTTTAACCGACGCACTGCTTAATGCCGGTATTGTATATAAGGACAGGCTGTCTGAATATGAGATGGCAGAAGAATCGTTCAACAGAATTATAAACAGTTATCCCGAATCTGAAGAAGCCCCAAATGCTTATTACCAATTATATTTGATGTATTCATTGTGGGACAGAGCCATAGATGCCGATTCCTGCAGAAGCAGGATGGAACGACTCTTTCCGGACAATTCGCTTACAAAGACTATATGCAATCCGGATTTTATAGAGAATGCCAGATACGGCAAACATCGAGAAGATTCGCTATATGCAGAAACATACAAAGCCTATCGGGAGAAAGATTTTGAAATGGTAAGAAACAACTGCGACCTGTCTGCACAGAAATATCCGTTGGGGGCACACAGAGCAAAATTTATGTTCCTGCAGGCATCTGTTCTGCTTGAAGAGGAGAAAACAGACGAATTTTTATTGCTACTTAAGGAGATTGTAACCAATTATCCAGATAATGAGATTAGCACATTGGCAGGTCTTATAGCTCAAGGTGTGCAGGAGGGTAGAATTTTACAGACAGCTTCACTGAATAACATCTGGGAAGTTAGTAATGTAACAGACGAAACATTAGGTATGCCGGATAGTCTGAAGCCGCAGTTTAATGCAGAAAGGTATCAGCCTTACATATTTATATTGGCCTACCCTGCCGATTCTCTTAACGAGAACCATTTATTATACGAAGTTGCAAAGTACAACTTTACCAATTTCATGGTGCGTAACTTTGAAATCTCTTTTATGGAACAGAAGGGAGTGGGTATAATGAAGATTTCTGAATTCCTGAACTATGATGAAGCATATTTCTACAAGCAGAGTATATATTCCGATAGTGCTCTTGCAGAGAAACTGAGTGGTATTAAAGCATTCATCATAACAGAAGAGAATCTGGAACTTTTGTTCAAATACTATAGTTTTAACGATTACCAGAAATTCTACGAAGAGCAGTTCCTAAGCATTCCGGAATTTGAAATTGACGGTATTTCACTATTTGAAGAATACAATGACGATGAGTAAAAACGGAGTATTACTTTGGGTTGATGACGAAATAGACCTGCTGAGAGCCCACATACTGTTTCTGGAGAACAAGGGTTATCAGGTTGACACCGTAACCAATGGTCGCGATGCCATAGAGCAGTGCCGTAAATTCAGCTATGATTTGGTTCTGTTAGATGAACACATGGTGGGTATGAGCGGATTGGAGACTTTGGGATATATTAAAGAGATAGATCCCAATATACCCATTGTAATGGTCACAAAGAGTGAAGAAGAGAACATTATGGAACAGGCTATAGGTGCAAAGATTGCCGACTATCTTATTAAGCCTGTACATCCAAATCAAATATTACTGACACTTAAGAAGAATATCCACAAAAAAGAGATAGTAACTGCCACTACCAATATGAGCTATCAGCAGAATTTTGGTAAAATCAGTATGCAGATTAACGACTCTCTTACCAGCGACGACTGGATAGAATTATACAAACAGCTGGTTTATTGGGAATTAGAGCTACACGATGCCGATAGCAATATGCACGAAATGCTCTATATGCAGAAGACCGAAGCAAATGCCGCCTTTGCAAAATTCATAAAACGCAACTATATGCGCTGGATGATAAACAGAGAGTGCAGTCCCACAATGAGCCCCGATCTGTTTAAGAAATACATATTCCCCACCCTTGACAATGGCGAAAAGGTGTTTCTGATAGTGATGGACAACTTCCGTTACGACCAATGGAAGGTGCTGAGCAGCGAACTGGCAGAGCTGTTTACTTTTGATGAAGATCTCTACTACAGCATACTGCCTACAGCCACAGCATATTCACGTAATGCCATATTCTCCGGATTGATGCCCAACAAGATAGAGCAGATGTTTCCTGAACTGTGGGTGGACGAAGATTCAGAAGATGGTAAAAACATAAATGAATCTCCACTTATTCAGACACATCTGGACAGATATAGAAGAAAACATAGTTATTCTTACAACAAACTGAATAATTCAAGTGCCGGAGACAAACTGATTTCACAATTCAACAACCTGCTTAACAACGATTTGAATGTGATAGTGGTTAATTTTATTGATATACTTTCACATGCCAAAACAGATTCAAAGATGGTTAGAGAACTGGCACAGGACGAAGCAGCATACAGAAGTCTTATTCTGTCATGGTTCAGGCACTCTTCTGTAAAAGAGTTGTTCCGCAGACTGTCTATGACCGACTACAAGGTGATGATTACCACAGATCATGGCAGTATTATGGTAAACAAGGCTGTAAAGATAGCTGGCGATAAGAACACCAACACCAATTTAAGATATAAGTTGGGCAGGAATTTAGGTTTTAACCCAAAAGAGATTTTTGAGATATCAGAGCCTCAAAAGGCACATCTGCCATCGCCAAACGTAAGTACATCGTATATATTTGCATGTGAATCGGATTACTTTGTGTATCAGAATAACTTTAATAATTATGCTCAATACTACAAGGATACTTTCCAGCACGGCGGTATATCTATGGAAGAGATGATTATTCCTTTTATTACACTTCAACCAAAGAAAAAATAGATTATGAAAAGTTTGAAAATAACATCGTTAGATAATATAGAAGAGGTAGCAAAAGAGTTTATCAACCTGATGGGCGATGATACTATTTTTGCATTTTATGGCAAGATGGGTGCTGGAAAAACCACCTTCATTAAGGCTCTGTGCAAAGCCCTGGGTGTAGAAGACGAAGTTAATTCTCCTACATTTGCCATAGTAAATGAATATCGTTCAGAGAGTACTGCAGAACTGATTTATCATTTTGATTTTTACCGCATTAAGAAGGTAGAAGAGGTTTACGATTTAGGTTACGAAGACTATTTCTACAGTGGTGCGCTATGTTTTATTGAATGGCCGGAACTGATAGAGGAACTGCTTCCGGAGGATACAAAAAAGATCTCCATCGAAGAGAACAACGATGGAGAACGTATTATTACTATTCCTGATTGATTTTACTCTAAGGAATCAACGTAATCGGCTTCTGCTTCCACAATAAGCAAGATCTCTTCTGCAGGGAAATCGCCCATTTCGTCGCGTTTTGCCTCTTTTACGATATATGCAACAAGTGCATCGTTGTCTATATCTACATATCCGTCTTCGTCGGCCTCCTGATCTAACACTCCGCTGTTAGTGAAATAGTCATTGATAACATCCAATATATAATATAAGGTGTCATCTGAATATTTCTCCTTCAGTTCTACCGGAAGAGCATTCTTAATATATTCGACTGTTTTTTCGTCGTCTATATCTTCATTGATATATTCGTCGTTTATCATAATCGGTTAAAGCATTGAATTTATTGCATCTGCATAAAAAGCCTTATTGGCTACACCAACCTGACGACCTGCTTCTACTCCACCTTTTAAGAAGACAACAGTAGGAACACTCATTATTCCGAATTTTTCGGTCAAATCTACATTTTCCTCTATATCGCACTTACCGATAATAGCCTTACCTTCGTATTCTGCAGCCAACTCTTCTATTGTTGGGCCCAAACGTTTGCAAGGGCCACACCAAGTTGCCCAAAAATCAATCACAATTGGTTTACCTTCTGCAACCAATGATTCAAAGTTCTGATCTGTAATTTCTAATGCCATAATTATCTCTTTTTAATTTATTTTAAATACTATTCCATCTTTACTCTCAAGATACTCTATCAAAGCATCTGTCACTGTAATTTTACGTGACGAAGATACTAAATCTACAGTTTCTTTGCTGACATAATCAACAATATTTATCATCAAAGTTGTATTTCCTTGCGAAGATAATAAATCATCCAATTCATCCACAAGAAGTCCGTCAATTTCTGTCAAAGGAATTGTAATTGTAAGCTTTTCTATAATTGTATCTTTTACATCCTGCAACAGGCTGACAGAATTAACATCAACATCTACAATATCTTCGTTGTATCTTCTGGGTTTACCTGTGGCTCTTACAAGTACAAAATTTCCCTCTTTCAACATATATTCCCACTTCAGCCACTGTTCACCGAACAATGCCAGTTCTCCGGATTCAGTAAAGTCTTCTATGGTAACAAAACCACATTTTTCAGATTTTTTGGTCATTGCTTCACGACGGGCAGTAATAACGCCTGCCACTATCACCTCTTTGTTCTTTAAAGAGGGTCTGTCATTCTTTAATGCCGATAGTTTTGTGTTGCATACGTTGTTTATTATTACCTTATATTCGTCCAATGGATGACCGGAGATATAAATTCCAACATGCTCTCTTTCGTTGTTCAGTCTTAATAGTGTACTCCATGCGGGAGCATCTACTATCTTTGGCGTTACCAATGCTATATCGTCACCAAAATCGCCAAAAAGCGAATTCTGTCTTTCGTTTTTATCGGCCTGATACTTGTTTCCGTATCTTACCAATACATCTGCAAAGGTTTCGTTTGCACTGATTGGTGCCATAACCTGCTCTCTGGTAATTTCAGGAAAAGAATCGAATGCGCCTGCCAAAGCCAGACACTCTACGTTTTTCTTATTACAAGCGCTCAGGTTTACACGCTGAACAAAATCAAAGATGCCTTTGAATGGGCCATTGGTCTCTCTCTCTTTAATAATACTGTTTACAGCACTATCACCTACGCCCTTAATTGCTGCAAGACCAAAACGTATGTTTCCTTTAGCATTTACACTGAACTTGCGTTCACTCTCATTTACATCGGGACCAAGCACATTGATTCCCATTGCCTTACATTCATTCATCAGTTTGGTTATATCTGTAATGTCTGAAAGGTTGCGGCTCAACGTGGCTGCCATGTATTGCGATGGATAGTTTGCTTTCAGGTATGCAGTCTGATAAGCCACCCAGGAATAGCAGGTTGCATGACTCTTGTTAAATGCGTACGAAGCAAACTTTTCCCAGTCTGCCCATATCTTTTCCAGCACTTTGGGATCGTGACCGTTTGCTTTACCACCGCTAATAAATTTTGGTTTCAGTTCGTCCAGTTTGGAACGTATCTTTTTACCCATGGCCTTACGCAATGTATCGCTTTCACCACGAGTAAAGTTTCCAAGCAGACGGGAGAGCAACATCACCTGCTCCTGATAGACTGTAATGCCGTATGTATCTTTCAGATATTTTTCCATTACAGGTATATCGTATTCAATAGGCTTCTTACCCAATTTTCTATCGATGAAATCGGGGATATAGTCCATTGGACCCGGACGGTAAAGGGCATTCATTGCTATCAAATCTTCAAAGACTCCGGGCTGTAGTTCACGCAGATATTTCTGCATTCCGGGCGATTCGAATTGGAATGTTCCTATGGTTTTTCCTTCACAATAGAGCTGGAAGGTCTTTTCATCATCTATAGGGATATTGTCTATGTCTATATCTATATTCAGACTGTGCTTAACATTTTCTACCGCTTCTTTTATGATAGACAATGTTTTAAGTCCTAAGAAGTCCATTTTGATAAGACCTGTGTCTTCAATCACACTGCCTTCGTACTGTGTTACTATCTGACGTTCTTTAGTGGTCTTATCGGTGGCAGTAGATACAGGCACCCAGTCTGTTATATCGTCACGACAGATAATTGTTCCGCACGCATGGACACCTGTATTACGCACATTACCCTCCAGCATCTTTGCGTATTGAACAGTCATTCTGAGACGTTCGTCGGGCGAAACAGAGGCTTGCTGTATCTCCGGTACGCACTCCAATACGTTCTGCAGGTTCATCTTTCTGGACTTTCCATCGGGTAAATCGGGCAGACGGTCAGGTATAGCCTTACACAAATCGTTTGCTACATTTAGTGGTACACGCAACACTCTGGCAACGTCCTTCAGCGCCATCTTGGTAGCCATTGTTCCGTATGTAATAATATGAGCCACCTTTTCTTCTCCATACTTTTCTGTTACCCACTGCAAAACACGTCCGCGACCATCTTCATCAAAATCCACATCTATATCAGGGAGCGATATACGGTCTGGATTCAGGAATCGTTCAAAAAGCAGGTCGTATTTTATTGGGTCTATTTGTGTAATACCCAAACAATATGCTACTACCGAACCGGCAGCAGATCCTCTACCTGGACCCACAGAGACATCAAGTTCTGTACGTGCTGCATTTATAAAGTCCTGTACTATAAGGAAGTATCCCGGGAAACCCATAGTTTTCATAATGTGCAGTTCAAATATTAACTGCTCTACCACAGATTCAGGGATTGGATCGCCATATCGTTTTTTTGCACCTATAAAGGTCAATTCTTTCAGATAATCGGCTTCCAGTTTGATTCTATATAGTTTATCGCAACCACCTAATTTATCAATTTTCTTCTTTGCCTCTTCCGGTGAAAGCACCTCATTGCCGTGTTCATCGCGGGTAAATTCATTAAAGATGTCCTCATCGGTGTATTTTTTTCTATACTCCTGCTCTGTTCCAAACTCTTCCGGAATGGGGAAATTCGGCATGATAGGTGCATGGTCTATAGAATACTCTTCTACCTTATTTAATATCTCGATGGTGTTATCGAGTGCTTCGGGCAGATCGGCAAAGGCGTCGTTCATCTCTTGACGGGTCTTGAACCACTCCTGCTTTGAATAGCGCATCAGGTTTGGATCGTCCGGATCGCGACCTGTTGATAGACAGATTAAAAGTTCATGCGCATCGGCATTCTCTTCATCAAGAAAATGCACATCGTTAGAACATATTATCTTAATATCCAGCTTTTTTGCTATACGGATAAGTTCCGTATTTACCTGTTGCTGAATTTGATATGTTTCATGATTTGCCTTTAATGCTGTAGCTTTATGGCGCTGTAGTTCTATATAGTAATCATCGCCAAACAGATTTTTATACCATCTGGCCACATTTTCTGCCTCTTCTATCTGTCCTGCTGTTATCATTTTAGGCAGTTCACCTCCCAAACAGGCAGAGCAACAGATTAAGCCTTCGTGGTATTTCTCCAGATCGTAGCGGTCTGTTCGGGCGTGCGAATAGAAACCATCTGTCCAGGCACGCGATACTATCTTTACCAGATTATGGTAACCCTGATTGTTTTTGGCCAATAATACAAGGTGATAGTTTGCAGAATCCTGTCTGCCGTCTTTCTGTTCCTTCTTTCTGGGAGCCACATAGACTTCGCAACCTACTATAGGCTTTATATGCAGTCCCTGTTCTTTAAGGTCCTTGTTTTTCTTGTTACAGGTATTCATAAACTCTTTTACACCCATCATACTTCCATGATCGGTTATCGCTACGCCACGCATTCCGTCGGCTACAGCTTTGTCTATCATCTTCTTAATGTTGGTTTGACCATCAAGAAGTGAGTATTGGGTATGTACGTGTAAATGAACAAAATCCTGCATATTCTTAGTTTTTTTTTTGAAAAAGTTCATAAAGTTACTTCCGATAATAGAACTCTACAAGATAAATTGAACAAAAAGTTTTCAACAAGTATTAATTGTCTATTAAAAAATATGTTCTACTTTTGTTGTAACTAACAATTAACAATTATGAAGAAGATAGTTTCATTACTGGCAGCAGCAATCCTACTTATAGGTTGCGCTAAAGAAAATCCTATCCTGACTATTGAAGGCGGACAGGTACAAGGTGTAGAGGCTGAAATTGACGGCGTATATGTTTATCGTGGTATTCCATACGCTGCTCCTCCTATCAAAGATTTACGCTGGAAGGCTCCACAGCCTGTTATTCCATGGGAAGGCGTGCTGATAGCAGATAAATTTGGTCATCCTGGTTATCAGGCAGTTCACTATCCGGGTGGTTATACTACAGAATGGGGTTATGGCGAAGAATCTCCTTACAGCGAAGATTGCCTTTACCTGAACGTTTGGACAAAATATCCTGGTCAGACAGACAAAAAACTTCCTGTAGCTTTATGGATACATGGTGGTGGTTACAGAGAAGGTTGGGGTTCAGAACCTGAATTCGATGCTCAGGAATGGGCTGCTAAAGATGTAGTATTGGTATCTATCAACTATCGTCTTGGCGTATTTGGTTTCCTTACACACCCAGAACTTTCTGCAGAAAGCCCAAATGGTGTATCGGGTAACTATGGTATCTTAGACCAGATTGAATCTTTGAAATGGATTAAGAAGAATATTGCACAGTTTGGTGGTGACCCTGAAAATGTAATGATATTTGGTCAGAGTGCAGGTGCAGGTAGCGTTAAGACTCTTTGCGCATCACCTCTTACAAAGGGTTTGTTCAACAAGGCTGTTATTATGAGTGGTGGCGGTATTTCCACATCTCCTGCCGGCGGCATGGGAATGGGCATGGGAATGGGCATGGGAATGTCACGCCCTGAAACAAGCGGTACCGCGCTGGAAAGAGCAGAAGCTCAGGCTAAAGAGATTTTGGATTGGGCAGGTTTGACATCGTTGTCAAAAATGCGTGCAGCTTCTACAGAAGTTATGTACACCGTTGGTACTATCTACAGCCAGGTTACAGGTAATCGCTCAGCTCGTCTCACCGGTTCTCCTATCATTGACGGTTATGTATCTACACAGAGTTTTGACGAGGCAGCTCTGTCAAATACTCTGCCTAACATACCTTATATGATTGGTTATACACTGAATGATATGGGTAATATGGCAGGTGGTATTGCTGATTTCTGCTACAACCGTGAAAGTGTTGGCGATAAAGCATACGCATACGAATTTGCACGTCCTCTTCCAACTGACGGACGCAGCAACGTATTAAGCGGCGCATTCCATTCATCAGATTTGTGGTATGTATTCAAATCACTACAGCACTGCTGGAGACCTTGGGTACAGGGTGACTGGGATCTTTCAGAAGTTATGCTTACAGCTTGGACAAACTTTGCAAAATATGGCGATCCTAACGGCGCAAATGGTGGCGAATGGACACCTTGCACAAAGGAGAATCCTGAATTTATGCTCTTCAAACTGGACGAAGCTGACGTAGAGAACTCAGAAATGGGTGCTCCTATCAGATAAGTAGCATACCTTTATAAACAAGGATTTAATCAGGGCAAAGGAACACTTGCAGGTGTTTTCTTTGCCCTGATTTGCTATTCTGATATAAATCATATAACTTTGCAAACTGTTACAGCTAAAAGAGTAAGCTATTGATACATGGCAGAAAACAATAAGAAAATAACAACAATAAATAAAGAGGGAAAAACCACATTGGCCACAGTCCTCCTTTCCTCTATTGCACTGAATATAGTATTATTCCTTCCAAACGTTTTTGGTTGGTACTCTTTTGTGGTAGCAGTTTTATCGATACTTTTTTTCCTACTGCTTCTGAATTTTTTCCGCAATCCTAAACGAGTATTTCCGTCGGAAGATACAGATAAAGTTGTTGTAGCCCCTGCCGATGGTTCTATAGTGGCTATTGAAGAGGTTGACGAGCTGGATTATTTCAACGACAGAAGAGTAGTTATCTCTATCTTTATGAGCATTTTCAGTGTTCACGCAAACTGGTTTCCGGTAAATGGTACTGTTACTAAAGTGGAACACCAGAAAGGAAATTTCCATGCCGCATACAAGGCTAAATCGAGCACAGAAAATGAACGTTCAATGGTCATAATCAAGACTCCGGAAGGAGAAGAGGTTATGGTTCGCCAGATAGCAGGTGCATGTGCCCGCAGAATAGTAACCTACCCTAAAGTAGGCGATAAATGTCATATAAACCAACATCTTGGTTTTATCAAATTAGGTTCAAGAGTTGATGTATATCTGCCGGTAAATTCCTTAATTTGTGCTAAAATCAACCAAAAAACCAAAGCAGATATTACCATATTGGCAAAACTTCCGTAAGTTTGAATCCAGAATGAGCAATAAGGTAACAAAACATATCCCAAACTTTATTACTTGCTGCAACCTGTTTTCGGGATGCATGGCGGTATTGGCTGCATTTGCCGGCGACACCACTTCTACTCTTATGTGGGTGGTTATTGGTGCTGTTTGTGATTTTTTAGATGGTTTTGCAGCAAGACTTTTAAAAGCTTATTCACCGGTTGGTTTGCAATTGGATTCGTTAGCAGACCTGATCACTTTTGGTTTGGCACCATCATTACTATGTTATTCCATATTGGGACGCTGTAATTATAACACTGAATCTTCTATTCTTTTATACGGAATCCCACTTTTAGGATTTCTCATTGTTGTTTTCTCTGCTATTCGTTTGGCAAAATTCAACACTGACACACGCCAAACAAATTCATTCATAGGGCTACCGGTACCTGCAAATGCGCTATTCTGGTGCGGTCTGTTTTATGGAGACATAACACTACTGGAAGAGAATCCATGGATCACTATTATCCTTGTAGTAATATTCTCATTCCTGATGATTAGTGAAATTCCTATGTTTTCTCTAAAATTCAAGAGTTTAGGATGGAGCGAAAACAAGTTTAGATTTATTTTCCTGATAGTATCTGTAGCTATTCTTATCTGGCTTGGTATTTCAGGAATTCCGGCAGTTATAGGTTGGTATATAATTTTATCACTACTGACAAAAGGTCAGAGTTAACCTATTGGCAAAACTTTTGTACCATTCTTAAAAAAAATATTAAGAGCCTATGATGATGATTCTTCTATTTACTTCGCTATTTGTAATAGTGGCTATACTTACATTTTTCAGAAATGTATTATTGGCCATGATAGCCGGTGTAATAGGTATTTTCAGAAAGAATAAAAAAGATACGCCTAACGAACCAAAAGTTAGACGCAGCACCAAACGTAAAAAGAAGATTTACGCTGACAACGAAGGCGAATATGTAGATTATGAGGAGGTTAAGTAAACCTCCTCATCTTTTTTCTTAGTTATGAACAAATGTTCCTATTGGTTCACCATCCATTACTTTTTTAAGATTTCCCACTACATCCATATTAAAGACATATATAGGAAGGTTATTCTCTTTGCACATTGTGGTTGCAGTAAGATCCATAACCTTTAGATTCTTGTTATAAATCTCATCAAAAGTAATTTCATCATATTTTACTGCATTTGGATCTTTTTCAGGATCGGCAGTATATACACCATCTACACGAGTACCTTTAAGCATAACATCTGCTTCAATCTCAATTCCACGCAGTGAAGAGCCTGTATCTGTAGTGAAATAAGGATTTCCTGTACCACCTACCAGAATAGCGATTTTACCATTTTGCATAGCTTCTATGGCTTTCCATTTGCTGTAGAGTTCACCTATTGGTTCCATTCTTATAGCTGTAAGAACTACGTTAGGACAATCTACCGATGTCAGGGCAGAACTTAAGCCCAGACCATTGATTACGGTTGCCAACATACCCATTTGGTCACCCTTAACACGGTCAAAACCACGTCCTGTACCTTTTAATCCGCGGAAGATATTGCCACCACCTATTACAATACCTATCTCTACTCCCATATCGTGAATCTCTTTTATCTGTTGAGCATATTCGGTAAGACGTTTTTCGTCTATACCGTATTTCTGTTCGCCCATCAAACTTTCACCGCTGAGTTTAAGCAGTATTCTTTTAAACTTTGCCATATATTCAAAATATTTTTTTGTAAAAGTAATCTATTTTCCGGTACATAGCAACTTATTGCAGGATTTACAACACTATTGCCACCTCTTTGAATTCATATATCCGTTCTTTATTATCGGAATCTATAAGTATCAACCTACCATCTTCACGCACATCTTTAATGGTTGCCATAAATTCCGAATCCGCATCTCTGTAAGGGTAAATTCCCTTTCTGCGGAAAAGAGAATCCATATACTCATTATGCAAAAGGGCTGTTTGTCCGTTCTCTATCATTGAAACATTTGCAACGAACTGTTTAATAATAGCATCTAACACCTCTTCGACATTTGTGTTTACACCTAATATATTATATAATGAGACCGGATTGGGTGCGTCACTTAAAAATATCTGTTGATTGATGTTTATACCTACCCCTACAATACAATCTCTGATGGTAGAACCAAACAGTTCGTTTTCAATAAGTATTCCTGCTATCTTCTTATTCTTCCAGTAGATATCATTGGGCCACTTTACTGAAAAGTCTTTAGCAACTGATTCTTCTGCCACAATCTCTTTCAATGATTTAACAACAGCCAATGCTATGGCTTCTGAAATACAAAACTGTTTAGATGGTTGTACATAAACGGGATGAAGCAGTATACTAAACAACAGGTTTTTACTCTGTTCCGATTCCCAGGAGTTTCCTTTTTGTCCTCTACCGGCAGTCTGAAATTCGGTAGTGGCAAGTTCCATATCAAAACTTGCATCGTCACCGTTCAGTTCTCTAAGGAAACTGTTTGTTGAATGAACGGTTTGCAGTCTGTGTCTCTTTATTTTGTACTCTTTCATATATTTTACCACATAGGAGCAAAAAATGCATCCTCTAAATGTTTCACTTCATATTTTCCGGCATGGTTAAACAACACTGTTACCACATCAAAACGGACGTTGGCATCAATCTGTTTGAATTTAAGGTAAGCATCGGTAGCCATTACTATACGCTTTATCTTTTTGTTATTTACAGCATCTTCCGGATTACCGTAATCGTTGCCCCTGCGGGTTTTAACCTCTACCACCACCAATTCTGTGCCTATAGAAGCCACTATATCCAACTCTTTGTGACCGCTTCGCCAATTACGCTCCAATATTCTGTAGCCCTTACTTATCAAATAGTTAACAGCTATATCTTCGCCCGTTATACCCAATTCGTTATGTTTTGCCATAGATACAAGTATTTTACATTGCGAAATTAGTGAAAATGTAATATCTTCGCTACCAATTATGAAAAAAGAAGTGATAAGAGATAAAAGAATAACCTGTTTGATAAGCGAAGAAGAGGAGCGTATCATAGACCATTATCTGCGCAAATACAAGATTACAAATAAAAGCAGATGGATGCGCGAAACTATTTTGGCTTTCATTATGAAGAATCTGGAGCAGGACTATCCCACTCTGTTTACAGAACAGGATATGAGAAGATAATTATGGAGCAAGACATCAAATATATGAAGATGGCATTAGAAGAGGCCAAGATGGCAGCCGACCAGGGTGAGATTCCGGTTGGTGCTGTGGTGGTTTGCCAGAACAGAGTGATTGCCCGTACTCATAATCTTACAGAAATGCTGACAGATGTTACTGCTCATGCAGAGATGCAGGCAATTACATCGGCCGCCAACTATCTGGGTGGCAAATATCTTGATGGATGCACATTATATGTTACTCTGGAACCTTGCCCTATGTGCGCCGGCGCAATAGGTTGGGCACAAGTATCCAGACTGGTCTATGGGGCCTGTGACGAAAAGCGTGGTTACACTAAATTTGCGCCCAATGTACTACACCCAAAAGCAACTGTAACTTCCGGTATATTGGCAGAAGAGTGTGCAGAACTGATGAAAGAGTTCTTCAAAAACAGACGCTGATTAAATATTTGAACGATATTTTCCCTCTTCGTTATCTTCAAGCATACTAAGATAACTGGAGTAACGAGATATATTGATTTCTCCCGTTTCCACCGCACGTTTTACGGCACACTGAGGTTCGTTGGTATGAGTGCAATTTCCGTATTTACAGTTTTCTGAATGTTGGAAAATTTCTGGAAAATAGTGGCCTATTTCTTCGGGATTCATATCGTACATACCAAAACCCTTTATTCCGGGTGAATCTATTATCCAACCACCATCGGGTAACTGGAACATTTCAGAAAATGTAGTGGTATGCATACCTGTATTATGTTTTTCCGATATTTTTGATGTCTTCAGATTAAGATTTGGAAGCAGATTATTTATAAGAGTACTTTTACCTACACCTGAATTACCCGAAATAAGAGTAATTTTATCTTTCAGTTGGGCACGGATTTCATCTATTCCCTTGCCGTGAAGAGCATCGCAAACCAAACAATCATACCCAACAGATTTGTACAGATCTATAAGTTCATCAAGGCGTTGAATTTCCGTTTCATTGTACAAATCAACTTTGTTAAAAAGCAAAGTAACCGGTATTCTGTATGCTCTGGCCGATGCCAGGAATCTATCTATAAACACTGTAGATGTTTCAGGATGATTTACTGTAACCACCAGCAGACATAAGTCCAGATTACATGCCAGAATATGAGACTGTTTAGACAAATTAGAGGAGCGTCGTATTATGTAGTTACGACGTTCCTCTATATCTACTATATATGCGGGTACATCGGCCGATGCAACCGATATCTGAACATAATCGCCCACTGCTACGGGATTAGTACTCTTTATACCTTTAATACGGAAGTTTCCCTTTATTATACACTCTTGCATATTACCATCGTCGGTATATACAAGATAACTGCTACCGGTACTCTTGACTACTATTCCGCGCATCGGCACAATCAAATTGTCATTATCTCTTTTTCCTTTTCAGCAAAGAGTTCTTCTGCCTTCTTTATAAACTTGTCGTGCAGTTTCTGCAATTTCTCTTCTGCATCTTTTTCTGCATCTTCAGGCAGACCATCCTTCAATGCCTTTTTCAAAGCATCGATGGTATCGCGACGAGCATTACGGATAGAAACCTTTGTAGCTTCGTTTGCCTTACCGCTCTGCTTAACCAAATCCCTACGACGTTCTTCGGTCAACGGTGGAATAGCAAGTCTGATTACTTCACCATTGTTACTTGGCATAATACCCACCGGTGAATCGATTATTGCTTTTTCAATAACTTTAATCATTCCCTTATCCCAAGGACGAATTGCTATTGTACGAGCATCGGGGGTGGACAGAGCTGACACGTTGTTCAACGGAACCATAGATCCGTATGAATCCACACGAATATCATCCAAGATGCGAACATTTGCTTTACCTGCACGTATGTGTGCAAATTCGTCTTCTAAGTGGATGATGGCCATCTCCATCATCTCTTCAGCCTGCATCAGGCATTCATCAATATCGAACATAATTCTTCAATTTTTATGTTGTAGTATTTTGTTGGAATGTAAAGATAGTGCAAGTATGATAAATAACAAGTAAGTATTTCTGCTTTTTTTGAAAAAAAGGGCTTTATGGCTTTGCAAATAAGATATTATTGCTACTTTTGCATAATATAGGTAATTTATTCTTAATTACCGCCATTTATGCTTATGCGTGCCGATTTCTTAAAATATTTAGAGACTCTGCCCGGTATTTCACTGGACGAGATGTCTGCTATCCGTCTTATGAACAGAACGGACAGGAAATATTTGGCTACAGAAGAACAGTTACTGAAGCTGCTGGAGATGGCACAAGACGACTATATGGTGCAGGTTATCAATGATAAAAGATATGCGGAATACCAAACCACATATTTTGACGACGATGATTACACTATGTACATTAAGCATCACAATGGTTTCTTGAGAAGACAAAAAGTTAGAGTAAGACAGTATCTTACCACCGGCGATGTTTTTTTTGAAGTCAAGATTAAAAACAATCACGGCAGAACAAAAAAGAAACGCATAGAGGTGGAGGGTGTAGATAATGTATATAAAGACGAGACATCCGATTTTCTGGACAATTATGCAATCCTGCCCATAAAATTGAGCGATATGTCACCTAAAATCACCAACCATTTTGAACGCATAACATTGGTAAACAATGCAAAAACAGAAAGATTAACCATTGACACCGGACTATCATTCCACAATGAAGTTTCCGGCAAAGATTTGACAATGGACAATCTGGTAATTATAGAGGTAAAAAGAGACGGCAACACTTATTCACCCATATTGGAGATACTGCGCAAATTGCGTATTCATCCATCGGGATTCAGTAAATACTGTATAGGTACAGCTTTAACTGCCGACGGAATTAAGAGAAACCGTTTCAACATAAGATTAAGAAAAATAAACAAAATAACTAACCACTATGCTTAAATTACTATCAGGAGGATTAACCCAGATGCTTGCCACAATGGCAGATGAGACTGAACTATTAGGAGATGAAGTTAACGAAATAGCACAGAGTGTTACTGCAACACCCTTCTGGCCAATGTGGGATGGTGTTTGGGAGATGCTCATCAGACTTGGCCTAAATATATTGACAGTTGCAGTCATTGTACATGCTTTCTACTATCCGAAAGCAAAAAGACGCGATTATTATTTTACCTTCTCCCTGATTGGCATCAGCATCTTTATGCTTATCTATCTGATGGGAGGTGTAAAACTGAAGATTGGATTTGCACTGGGTCTGTTTGCCATATTCGGTATAATAAAGTATCGTACCGAACAGGTGCCTATCAGAGAGATGACATACCTCTTTGTGATTATTGCAGTATCGGCAATCAATGGTCTGGCTACCAGCGTCAGCTATTTTGAGCTGATTCTGACAAACTCCATATTCCTGATTGCATTATGTGTATGTGAAAACACCACCTGGATGAAACATATTCCGTCAAAACTTATAACATACGACAACATCAAACTGGTGGCACCCGATAAGGAAGAAGAGTTAAAGGCCGATCTTGAAAAGAGACTGGGCTTGAAAATCATAAGAATAGAGGTTGGCAATGTTGATTTTCTGAAAGATTCAGCCATTCTGAAGATATACTACGAACCGGTAATGGATGAATTCGGAACAATTGACAACGTAGTAAAGGGAAGTAAGAAATTTTAATTATTGTACTATGGGAAAAAAGTTTTTTAAAGGATTGATTATTGCAACATCATGCATAGCGTTGTTACCCGCTTCATTATCGGCACAGAACAATGACGGAGAAGGCATTGGTTTCTGGAGCAGCATAGGTGCCGAAAAGAAAATAGCTAAAGGGTTTAATGCTGATTTTGAGGTTGAGTATCGTATGCGCGATAATTTCAACCATACAGATCGTTGGACTGTAGGTGCAGGACTATCGTATCGCCTTTATAGAAATGAAGATAAGACTTTCAGCGTAAAGGCAGATATGGGTTACAAATATATGAATGTTTGGAATGCAGAAGAACGTGATGACAAAGATCTTTACGTTCATCCCGATGTAGATTACACCTTCCAGGAATACAATTTGGACGAAGCGTATAACATCACCAAACATCGTGCATACGTTTCATTATCTGCAAGTTATGAATTAGGCAGATTCAAATTTGGTTTGCGTGAACGTTACCAGATGACCTACAATGATAAGATTCAGGTAATGGAACATAAGTATAGATATAATGAAGCTATTGTAGAGGGCGACACAGATGGCATTCCTGGCAGTATAACCAAAGAGAGCGAATTGGAATGGAAAGATGCAAAGACAAGCAATGCCTTTAGAAGCAGACTTAGCATTGATTATGACATTCCTAACTTTAAGGTTAATCCATACTGTTCTGTAGAGCTGTTCAACAATTTGAACAAAAATTTTGCATTAAACAAAACCAGATATATCATTGGCGGAGCATATACTTATAAAAAAGTACACTCCTTCAAACTGTATTATCAATATCAGGACCAGAAGAGTGGCGACGATCCTAATAGTTCTGTGATTGGTTTTAATTATAAATTTGAGTTCTAATTTGAAAATTATACGCGTATGAAGAAAATACTACTTCTTTTTGTTACCGGTGCTATGCTAAGTTTGCCATCGGCAGCTCAAAATCTGCTGATAAATGGTAAGGATGGCAGCACAACAGATCTTAATCTGGAAAATTTGAGAAAAATCACATTCTCAAAAGGTAATATGAAAGCCAGTTATTCCGATGGCACATATTCAGAGTATGCACTTTCTACTATTGGTAAATTGGCTTTTGAAACAGGCACAGGATTGAATTCCATAGAAATAATGGATGGACATCTGGCATATTCATCGCAAAACGGTACTGCTTTTGTTACAGATTCAAAGGGTTCTAACCTGACAGTTTATAACATAAGCGGAAAGGTTGTTTTACAGAAACAAATATCAACTGATGCAGAGAGTGTAGATCTTTCCGGTTTGCAGGATGGCTTCTACCTGTTAAGGCTAAATGGTATCACTGTTAAGATAAGAAAATGAAGAACAAGCATCTTTTCTTGTTGGCATTGACAGGCTTTGTTACCTGCAATACATGGGCACAAAGTGTGAATTTTCATCAGAGAAACGGCATTGTACGTTTTATGGATTATGCTGAAATGGACTCCATAAATTTCTCCGATGATGAAACTTTTGCATCGTTTTACATGGGCAACAGCATAGTCACCTATCCTCTTCAACAGATTGATAGTTTGACCTTTAACTGTAATGTAAGCAGTGCAAAAGCCTTTCCTGACGGAACAGAATTCAAAGACTTAGTTACAAACAGTGTTTCTCCTGTATATACTAACAATGGTGAAGATACAGAAGAGATATATTCACAAACAAAAACTATAGTCATTACATACAACGGAAGCAGCGCATCTGTCAACACATCGGTAGAAGGTGTAGATATCTCTATCAGTGGTGCAGATGTTACTGTTAAATCTACAAAGGGAAAGGTTCGTTACAGACTGACAGGAACTACACAAAATGGTTCATTTAAAATGTTGGCAAACGACGAAGTTACAGAAGAAAATAAAAAGTTTGTTCTGGAATTTAAAGATGCCAATATCACTAATTTGGATGGACCTGCTATCAACATTCAGAGTGGAAAATCGGTTTATGTAAATATAGCAAGTGGTACAACTAACTATCTTAAAGATGGCACTATGTATTTTGGACCGGAAGGAGAAGATAGAAAGGGTACATTCTTTAGTGAGGGTCAGTTAATCATTGATGGAAGCGGTACATTAAACATTACATCATACGGCGGACATGGTCTTTGCAGTGATGACTATATCCACCTGCGCAAAACCTGCGGTACAATTAACATCAATTCTGCTAAAGATGGCATAAACACCAAAGACCACCTTATTATGTTAGGTGGTACTGTTAACATTACAGCACAAGATGACGGTGTTACCGTAAGCGAAGGTTTTGTAGGTATGTATGGCGGTGAATTGCGTATAAACTCTGTAGATAATGGCATTTCAGCCGATTATAGTGCAAACGATACCACACACATTGATATTTTGGGTGGTTACACAGAGATAAATACTACAGGTCCTAAGGGACATGCTATTGCTACATCAGGTAAACTAAACATAAGCAACGCAGTAATTAAAGCAGATGCAAAGGGGGCTGCATCAAAAGCCGTTTCTGCAGATCTTGACATCACTATTGCCGATTCTTATCTTAAGTTGCAGACATCCGGAAATCCATTATATGACGATGCAGAAGCCGATTATTCATCTGCAGCAGGTATTCGTGCCAAGAGCTCATTAGCTGTTTCAAAATCGGAGATTGCCATTCTGAGCAGCGGAGAAGGCGGAAAAGGTATCAATGCAATAGGCAATGTTACACTTAACGAGAGCAATATTACTGTTGTTACAGAGGGTAATTCATTTAGCAATGGCACAGAAAATGTACGTCCGCGTGCTATTGATGCCGGTAGTCTTACCATTCAAGGCAATAACTTACTGAATGTTGCATCAAGCCACGCAGCAATTTACACCGAGCAAGACCTGAATATCTCCGGAGGCGAAACATTTGCTTTCAGTACAGATAATTCAGTTAAATGCATAAACGTTAAAGGCAACACCAACCATACCGGTGGATTATTTATGCGCAGCATAGGAAAATAACAGCCTAAAAAAAGAAAAAAATTGCAAAATACTTGCACACTAAACTAAAAGAGCATATCTTTGCACCCGCTTAACGGCACATAAGGTAGATTCGCTAGCTCAGCAGGTAGAGCACATCCCTTTTAAGGATGGGGTCTTGGGTTCGAATCCCAAGCGAATCACAAACCCAAAGTAAAGCGCCTAACGAAAAGTTAGGCGTTTTTTTATTGTGTATATTTGAGCCAAACTTGTTTGAGTGAAAATTAAACACAATAAAAAAAGAAAGTTTGGCTCAGTAGAAATTTACTGTGGGTAAGCAAATAAATTTGCAATTCTGAATAGAAAGAATTTCTTATCAGCAACACCTCTTAAATTAGCTCTAAAAAGTTTGATTTTAGCATTAAAGCACTCT
>JAFYMP010000040.1 GCA_017556585.1 Bacteroidaceae bacterium | reverse complement strand
TCCGTAATCAGGATAAGAAGATTCAGTCTTTGGAAAAACAGGTTGCTCGCTTAAAGTCCGCAAATACAAAAAAGAAGAAATAAAAGATTAATTGGTCCGAAGGACGTTTGCGGAGCAAACTAATATAGATAAGGGACCGGATAACAAAAGAGTGATTGAACATCACTCTTTTGCTTTATCCGAAGGACGCATCCGGAGGAAGCCACAATAGATAAGGAAGTTAATTCCAAATAAAAATGACCGAAAAAAATCGGTCTTATATAGAAGATTAATTGGCGCGGAGCGCGCTTCCGGAGGAAGCCACAATAGACAAGGAATTAATTCCAAATAAAAATGACCGAAAAAAATCGGTCTTATATAGAAGATTAATTGGCGCGGAGCGCGCTTCCGGATGAAGCCACAATAGACAAGGAATTAATTCCAAATAAAAATGACCGAAAAAAATTTCGGTCATTTTTATTATGGAATTACGATAGTCGGTTTGAACGTCTTCGCCTCTTCCGGCGTTACTTGTGCGTATGCAATAATTATTACAGTATCGCCCACTGAAACCAATCTGGCGGCGGCACCATTCAAACAGATACATTTAGAACCACGTTCACCTTTAATGGCGTATGTAACCAAACGCGCACCGTTAGTTACATCTACTACATGAACCTGTTCGCCCTCAATAATACCGGATGCATCCATCCAATTTTCATCAATTGTTATGCTGCCTACATAATCTATGTTCGCATCTGTAACCTTTACGCGATGCAGTTTCGATTTAAGTACAGTTAAAAGCATTACTCTTTATACTTTATGTTATCAATAAGTCTTACTTTGCCGCAATGAACGGTAATGCAACCTACTATATATTTACTATCATCCCAACTGTTTATGGGCTGTAGGGTGTTACCATCCACAATTTCGTAGTATTCTACTTCAAGTCCGTCAGTAGCATTGATAGTGTCAATAACAAACTTTTTTGTATCTACCAGCGAATTAGCGGATGCAAATATACGGCTTTTAAATAATGTACGGGAAATGTTGGCTGCAGTTTTTCGTTCATTCTTGCTTAATAGCATGTTTCTGGAACTTAATGCCATGCCATCTTCTTCTCTGACAATAGGACATCCTATGATGTTGATATTCAGATTTAACTGCTTGGTCATCTCTCTGATGATAGCCAATTGCTGAAAATCTTTCTCTCCAAAATATGCTCTGTCTGGTTCTACTGCGTAGAATAACTTGCTTACTATCTGCGCAACTCCGTTAAAGTGTCCTGGACGATTTGGGCCTTCCATTACTTTGTCTAATGGAGTGAAGTCAAATAGTCTTGTATCCGGTTCCGGGTACATCTCTTCTACGGAAGGTGCAAAGACATAATCGGCACCCTCTTTGTCTAATAGAGCACAATCGGCTTCCATTGTGCGTGGATAGTTCATTAGGTCGTTTTTGTCGTTGAACTGTGTGGGGTTGACAAAATCACTTACAACAGTTATGTCATTTTCTGCTACACTTCTGCGTACAAGAGAAGCGTGTCCTTCGTGTAAAGCACCCATTGTAGGAACCAGTCCAATCTCTTTACCCTGATTTCGATGTTCGTTGAGAATACTCTTTAATTCTGCAACAGTGGTTATTACCTTTATCATATAATTGAAATATGCTACTTTTGAAAAATTGCGCAAAATAAGTTATTAAATGTGGAATTTCAAAAAATCCGGAAAAGAAGCTTGCTAAATAGCGCTTTTTTTTTATTATCTTTGCAGAATGAATTTAAATAACGCCTTATGAGCGATAAGAAAGTACTTTTTATAGCAGACGAAATTGCACCATTTATCAGCAAGTCTCCAACAGCTGAATTTTGTAGAACCCTTCCAATGGGTATCTACGAGTCGGGTCACGAAATTAGGACTTTTATGCCTAAATGGGGACCTATAAATGAACGCCGTAATCAGTTGCACGAGGTAATAAGATTGTCGGGTATGAATTTGATAGTTGATGATTCAGATCATCCGCTGTTAATTAAAGTGGCATCACTACCATCATCAAGAATTCAGGTCTATTTTATTGACAATGATGATTATTTCCAGAATCGTCAGTTTGTTTGTGATGAAAATGGAGAAGAATACAAAGACAATGATGAACGTACAGCTTTCTTTGCACGTGGTGTATTGGAGACAGTAAAGAAATTACGTTGGACTCCTGACATAATTCATTGTTATGGCTGGCTCTCTGCTATGATACCTTTGTATATTAAGACCGCATACAAAGAGGAACCGGCATTCCGTGATTCTAAGGTTGTATATACAATACCGGAAAAATGTTTCGATAATGAATTCAGAGATAACTATGCTGAATTGGTATTGGCAAAAGATATGACATTAGAAGATGTTGGAGAATTTTCAAAACCTATTGACTTCAATTCTGTAATGAAGAAAGCAATAGATTTCTCAGATGCACTTTACTTGAATTCTAAGATAGTTGATCCGGAACTTCTTGAATATGCAAAGAGCAAGAAGGTACTTACAAGAAAATATGATTCTAAGAGATTTAAACAAGAATCATTAGATGCTTTATACGAAAAACTATAATTGAACAAGGAATATGAATATCAAAACATTGGCATGTACTCTTCTTACAGTTCTGTTTCTGATTTCGTGTGATTCAAATACATCTACTTTAGGTGGGTCTGTTACACCGGAATCGGACGAAGTACGTGTGGAGTCAGATTCCAGTTTTGCTGTGTCTCGTTCCATTCAGGCTCCCGATTCAATTCTTCTAAGATCTACGCTTTCCTGCATAGGAAAATATACAGATCCTTTAACAGGAGCGATTCTTGAAGCAGATTATCTTACACAATTGAATTGTGTGGAAGGTTTCTCATTCCCTGATTCTGTTTATGGAGTTGGTGGCTTTGATTTTCCTGATTGGTTCGATAAAGAGATGAAGAATGAAAAACCATATTATGCTGAATTGAATCTCTACTTTCAGAAGATATATGGTGATTCTACAAATTCATTGAAACTAGAGGTTTATCCGTTGGATCAGATAATAGATCCGGAAAAGAGATATTATGCAAATGTAGATGCAACAGATTTCTATGACGAGAATTCTGCACCAATTGCCAGTGTGATGATTTCTCCTATAGATTATGCTGTTTCAGATTCATTGTTGCAGTCTGAAAAGTATTATCATCATATCTCTATAGGATTGCCCGATAGCTTTGCTCAAGAACTTCTTGAAAAATATTTTTCTCCTAATGGTAAGGAATACTTTGCCGATGCTATGTCGTTTATGGAGAATGTATGCAAAGGCTTTTATATTAAATGTATTCAGGGTGATGGTACTTTGATATATGTTGATAAAACGGTGCTGGATATTAACTTTAAGTATTTAGAACCGGGTGATTCTGTGGTATCGTCGGTTATAGCGGAGTTTTCAGGAAATAACGAGGTAATGCAGATTAATAGTTTTAAGAACTTTAATCAGAATGCATTATTGGACGATAATTCTTGTACTTATATACGTACTCCATTTGGTGTACTCACAGAGATTGAACTTCCTGTAGATGATATGAAGAAGGGAGGTGGTGTTATGTTGAACTCTGCGTCGTTGTCTTTCTATAAGGTCAATTTAAAGCAGCCGTACTATACAACCGGTACTCCATCAAGACTTATTCTTATAAGAGAAGGAGAAATGCAGAAATTCTTTAATCGTAACAATACCGTAGATAATGTTACCTCTTATGCCACTACATTTAATTCAAAATACAATTCTTATACCTTTAGTAATATAGCTAAATTGATAGAATTGTGTTATTCTGAACGTGAATCTTGGATTGAGAGTAATGGCTATAATATGGATGCTGACGGATTGGCTGCTTATGAAGCCGAATTCCCTGATTGGAATAAAGTGGTGCTTGTTCCTGTTAAGCCTAAAGTTGATTCAAATAATTCGATAGTAGGATACATACTTGATATTAACGTTAATCAGGTAAAGCTTTTAGGTGGAGAAAATGGTGACAGAATAAAAATCAAAACCATCTATACTTCATTCGATTAATTTCTCGATACAATTTAATAATGGCGCATAAAGAGTTTACTTCTTCTATGCGCCATGTTTTTATTATAATCTTAATATAGCTCTGCCTGCGCTGTTGTGTATTGTATATGGGTATATAGATTCTGTATATGTATATATAGGTCCTTTAGGGAGATCTATAGATTCAATTAGCAGGTGGGGATAAAATAAATAGAGGATAGCAAAAACTATCCTCTATTCGTATTTGATGATTAATTGAATTAACCAAGCATAGTGAGCAGAATACCTGCTGCAACTGCAGAACCAATTACACCTGCTACGTTTGGACCCATAGCGTGCATCAGCAAGAAGTTGCTAGGATCTTCTTTCTGACCTTCTACCTGTGATACACGAGCAGCCATAGGAACTGCAGATACACCGGCTGAACCAATAAGCGGATTGATCTTCTTTGCAGGATCTTTGATGAATACGTTCATCAACTTAGCCAAAAGAACACCACTTGCAGAAGCTACACCAAATGCACAGATACCCATAATCATGATTTTGATAGTTTGAGCGCTTAGGAATGAATCGGCTGTTGCTGTTGCACCTACTGTGATTCCAAGGAAGATAACAACAATATTCATTAATTCATTCTGCATAGTCTTGCTCAGGCGATCTACTACGCCACACTCTTTACACAAGTTACCCAACATTAAGCAACCAATAAGAGGAGCTGCATCAGGCAGAGTAAGAGATACAACTATTGTAACCATAACTGGGAAGATAATCTTCTCTGTCTTTGATACAGGACGAAGTTGGCTCATACGAATGCTACGCTCTTTCTTTGTTGTCAACGCACGCATAATAGGTGGCTGGATAACAGGAACAAGAGCCATGTATGAATATGCAGCGATAGCGATAGGACCCAACAGGTTAGGAGCAAGTTTAGAAGTCAGGAAGATAGATGTAGGACCATCTGCACCACCAATGATAGCTATAGAACCTGCTTCGTTAGGTAAGAATCCCATTGCAATAGCGCATAGGTATGTTGCAAAAATACCGAACTGTGCTGCTGCACCTAAAAGCAAACTCTTTGGGTTTGCAATAAGTGGACCAAAGTCTGTCATAGCACCTACGCCCATAAATATAAGACATGGATATACACCGGCTTTTACACCTATATATAATATATCCAAAAGTCCACCATTAGCCATTATTGCTCCGTAACTGTGGTATGCAGGACTATTTGCGTCCAAGAATGCAGACCATAATTCCGGATGATACATATTTGCACCCGGCAGGTTTGTTAAAAGCATACCAAATGCAATAGGTAATAATAGTAATGGTTCGTATTGCTTAACGATAGCCAAGAAGAAAAGTAAACATGAAATAGCAATCATAAGAATTACTTTCCAATTCTGTCCTATCATAGCAAAACCTGAATTATTCAAGAAATCAAGGGTACTTTGCTTGATACTGATGTCAGCTTCCTGAGCTGAAACCGCCATCGCAAACAGAAGAAGCAATGCGGTTAGGAAGAAATATTTTGATCTTTTCATATCAATCAATACTTCTTATTCTACATCTACCAAAGCATCACCCTGAAGAACGCTCTGACCTTTCTGTACAAGAACTGCTTTAACTGTGCAGTCACGGTCTGCCTGAATGTTGTTCTCCATCTTCATTGCTTCCATAGTGAGAAGCACGTCACCGCGCTTAACGCTTTGACCGGCAGATACCAATACGTTGGTAATTGTGCCTGGCAGTGGAGCAACTACAGCACCTTTGCTTGCTGCGCGTGGAGCTGCAGGAGCGGCTGCTACTGGAGCGGCTGCACTCTGTGCAGGACGTTTGATAGTAGGACGAACTACTGCGCTTTCCTCTTCTTCAATTGCTATAGAAAACGATTTGCCGTTTACTTCAATGTCGGCTACGTTGTTTTCTACTGAATTTACAACAACCTCGTACTGGTTACCGCCAATTGTATATTTGAACTTTTTCATTGCTTGTTAAATTTGTTGATTCCAATAATTTTTGAATTCCAAGGATGATAGTGCTCTTCCTGTTCATGGAATGTAAGAACAAGAGATTCTTCATCGTGAATGCCAAAGCAATACTGATATATTGCCATTGCAATAGCAGCATTCTCTTCTGCTGTAAGTCCGTTATCTTCCTTTGTCTCTACAGCTGCTGCGGCAGGAGTAGTAGCAGGAGTAGCACTCTTTGAAGTTTTCTTCTCCATGGCAGTAACCAAACTGCCAAATCCCTGTAGAACAAAAATCAAGAGTACAAGAACTGTTAATACAACAGCAAATCCAAAGAATGTCACTACTAAGGCATTACCCCAATTAATTGCTAAAAAAGTACTCATAATCTATCAATTATAATGGAAGGTTGTCATGCTTTTTAGCAGGGTTTACTATACGCTTGGTCTGTAATGACTGAAGAGCGCGGATTACGCGGAAACGTGTATTACGTGGCTCAATAACATCATCAATATAACCATACTTAGCTGCATTGTAAGGATTAGCAAATGCATCTGTGTATTCCTGAATCTTCTGGTCGATGAATGCCTTTGGATCTTCTGCTGCTTTTGCTTCTTTTGCATAAAGAACCTCAGCTGCACCAGATGCACCCATAACTGCAATTTCGGCTGTTGGCCATGCATAGTTGATATCGCCACGCAACTGTTTGCAGCTCATAACGATGTGTGCACCACCGTAAGATTTACGCAATGTTACTGTTACCTTTGGAACTGTAGCTTCGCCAAATGCGTAAAGTAGCTTAGCACCATGCAGAATAACTGCGTTGTACTCCTGACCTGTACCAGGTAAGAAGCCCGGAACGTCAACAAGAGTTACCAATGGAATATTGAATGCGTCACAGAAACGAACAAAACGAGCAGCTTTGCGTGATGCGTTGCAGTCCAATACACCTGCCATAGCCTTAGGCTGGTTGGCAACTATACCTACAGACTGACCGTTGAAACGTGCAAAACCTACTATGATGTTCTTAGCATAGTCTGCATGTACTTCCAGGAATTCACCATTATCAACGATTGCACCAATAACTTCGTACATATCGTAAGCCTGGTTTGGATTCTCAGGGATGATTTCATTCAGAGCATCTTCAAGACGATCTATTGGATCGGTGCACTCTTTAACAGGTGCTTCTTCAAGATTGTTCTGTGGAATATATGACATAAGGTCGCGTATCAGTTTGATACCGTCTTCTTCTGTTTCAACTGCAAAATGTGTAACACCTGAACGTGTAGCATGAACTGAAGCACCACCCAACTGCTCCTGGTCAACATCTTCGCCGGTAACGGTCTTTACAACTTTTGGACCGGTCAGGAACATGTAAGAAGCACCCTTCAGCATGATTGTGAAGTCGGTAAGAGCTGGAGAATAAACTGCACCACCTGCGCAAGGGCCAAAGATACCTGAGATCTGTGGAACAACACCTGATGCCAAAATATTACGCTGGAAAATTTCTGCATAACCTGCAAGTGCATTAACACCTTCCTGGATACGTGCACCACCTGAGTCGTTAATACCGATAACAGGAGCACCCATAGCCATAGCCTTATCCATGATTTTGCAAATCTTCAGAGCCAGTGTTTCAGACAATGAACCTGCATTTACTGTGAAGTCCTGTGCAAAAACGTAAACAAGACGGCCGTCAATTGTACCGTAACCTGTTACTACACCGTCACCATCGTACTGTTTCTTCTCCATTCCAAAGTTGTGGCAACGATGCTGAACGAACATGTCGAATTCTTCAAAACTACCCTCGTCAAGCAACATGTTTATGCGCTCACGTGCGGTGTACTTACCTTTCTCGTGCTGTTTAGCGATAGCCTTTTCACCACCGCCTAAACGAGCTTGTACGCGTCTTTCTACTAACGCTTTGATTTTTTCTGTTTGGTTACTCATATTGTTGTATGAATTATTATCCTTCACAAAGTTCTGTCAGAACACCTGCAGTTGATTTTGGATGCAAGAATGCAATCATCTTGCCATCAGCACCCGGACGTGTAGCTTTGTCAATCAGACGTACACCTTTTGCTTCACATTCTGCAAGAGCAGCGTTTACACCGTCTTCTACAGCGAATGCCAAATGGTGCATACCACCTTTACCGCCATTGTTCTCAATAAACTTGGCAATAGTGCTTTCAGGGCTTGTTGGTTCCAGCAACTCAATCTTTGTCTGTCCAACCATAATGAAAGCTGTCTTCACTTTCTGATCTTCAACTACTTCCTGTTTATAACACTTTAAACCAAGTACCTCTTCAAAGTAAGGTAATGCTGCATCTATGCTGCTTACAGCAATTCCAAGATGCTCGATGTGAGAAATTTTCATATTGAAATATTTTTTGTAAAAGTTAAAAAATCTATTCGCTTAGTTTTAATTATTATGCTATAATTATACACAATGCAAAAAACTCTACAAATTTACGGACAATAGATAATATAACGAAAAATAAATGGGGTAGTTTTTGAACAATTTTATCAAAAATTACCTTTTTGTTTGCAATAGCAGAGTGAAGTTAAGCTGTCTTCCTGTTAAGTAGTTAGGAACACCGTACTGTGTGTTGTTTGTGTCTGTTACCCAATAGTAGGAACAGACGTTGTTGATTCCTAATAGGTTCAGGCAATCAATGCTTAACCAAATGTTGTCAAAAACATTTGACAATTTATGGTGTTTGTTGTTTAGCAGATTATATGCCATACCTATATCTACGCGCTTATAAGCCGGGGCTCTGAATATGGCGTTTTCTCTTCCTGTATGCGAAGGACCAAATGGCAAACCATCTGACATAACTCCTCTTAATGTCATCTTCCATCTGTCAGTGCCAGGAAAATAGTCGGTTAAGTGTAGTGAGAAGTTGTATAGCTGATCTGTAGGACGTGGAATCCATTTGTTGCCTATCTTCTCTTCAGTCTTCATCAGCGAGAATGTTACCCATGAATCAGTACCGGGAACAAATTCACCGAACAGTTTAAGATCCAGGCCGGCTGCATATCCCTTTGCGCAATTTTCTCCGTAGTAAACAATTCTTACGTTGTCTAAATTGTAGGGTATTAAATTGTCTAATTTCTTGTAGTAGAGCTCTGTGGTGAATTTGAAGGGTCTGTCAAATACCCTGAAATGGTAATCTGCTCCGGCAACAACCTGTATGGAACGTTGCGATTTAATTTTACTATTCAACTTTACCGTGTGAATGCCATTAAGCATAACCGTGTCTTTTAATTCTTTGTAAAAAGGCGATTGGTAATATATTCCGGACGATAGTCTGAAGGTTAAATCGTCATTGACTGCAGGTATAAAACCTATAGATAATCTGGGACTTACAATTGTCTCTTTATTCCAATTCCAATATGATGCTCTTATGCCTGCATTGACAGTCAGGAATCCAATGTCAAGGCTCTGTCTGAAAGTCTCTTGTATGTATGCCGATGTTCTAAAACTCTCTATCTTGTTGTTAGAGTATAGCGAATAGGTTAGTTCTAAAGGACCATTTGGATTGTGTGGCAGAATATAACCGGAAGAGTCTGTCAGTTCCCATTCGCGCATTCTGTCGTTCACATATTCGTGTCTTAACTCTGTGCCCCATTGAATATGGTGCTTTAAATTTTTGTGACTGCCTTTTAATGCAATGGTTGCTACATTAGAAGTCAGATAATTTCTGGCGTGATCCATAAAACCGCCTACGCTGAATAACTGTTCGCTTCCGGCGTCGTCAAGCCAATATTCGCTTCTTATATCGAATGTCTCTTCTTCTTGGCTGTTGAAGAAAGATGTGTTTAGACTTATGTTGTTATTGTTGTTAAAACTGTGTCTGATGTTTAGAGAACCAAATAGGGTGTTGTAATGGTCCTGTTCCCAACCATCAAAATACATTGTAAATGATTTTATATTTTCTGCAGTTCCAAATGTTGTGTTCCTGGTGGATGGAGTAAAGTTGTACCTGTTTCTTGCCATATTTCCCAGAAACTCCAAACTCCATTTTTCTGTGGGAAGCCAAACTATGTATGTTTGGTAATCGAAAAACGAAGGGTTGTATTCACCTTCTGTGTCTAAAGTATTTAAAAGGTATCTGTTGGTTTTGTAGCGTGCGCTTCCGGAAAAACTAAACTTATCGTTTCCTGTTCCTATGAATGCACTGCCTCCCAACAGACTTCCTGAAAAAGATGATTCAAATCCTTCAGGTTTTCTATATGTGATATCCAATACAGAAGACATCTTGTCGCCGTATGTGGCGTTGAATCCGCCTGTGGAAAAACCAATGGATTCTATCATGTCCGGGTTTATAAAACTTAATCCTTCCTGTTCTCCGGCTCTTACAAGAATTGGACGTAAGATCTCTATACCGTTTACATATACGCTGTTCTCGTCAAAATTGCCTCCACGCACGTTATATTGGTTGCTTAGCTCGTTGTGGCTGCTAACGCCTGCCTGAGTACTGATGATAGACTCTACAGAACCGCCGTTTGCACCCGGTGTCAGTCTTATGCCCTGTGCCTCAATAGATTGCATTCCGTCAGATTGTCTTCTGCTTTCCGATATGGTTACTCCTTGTAACGAGTATCCGTTATTGGGTAGCATTACATCTAACTTTACTGTATCGTCTGCGTTGTATATATATCGTCTTCTTATTTCGTGTCCTACCATTCTGAATACCAATGATATGGTGTCGTTGTAGCTGACGGTTATATTGTAGTCTCCTTGCAGATTTGAAATGCTGTGGGTTAGGCTTTTTTCTTCGTTTATGGTAGCAAGTTCTACCGGTAATCCGTTTTCGTCGTGAATGTTACCGTATATATATATACGTTTGGCTTGCATCGTTACTGTGAAAGTTAATAATGCAAGCAAGAATAAAATATATCGGTATAAAACTCTGTTCAAAACCTGTTATTTTCTATCTCTTGATATTATAACGCAAAAATAATGGCAAACGTATTTTTGAACCCCACTTTTTATTGGTAAATTCGCACCATATAATTGATTTTTATGGGAAATTTTGACAAACTGATAGCAAAACGCAGAAGCATGCGTAAATTTACAGCAGAGCAATTGACTGCAGAAGAGGTGAAACTTATTTTGAGAGCTGCACTTATAGCACCTACTTCAAAACATACAAACGGATGGCAGTTTGTGGCTGTTGACGATAGAGAATTGTTGGATAAATTGGCAGATTGTAAATCTAATGGTTCTCTCTTCCTGAAAGAGGCTCCATTTGCAGTGGTTGTTTTGGGTGATCCAAGCAAAACAGATGCGTGGATAGAAGATTGCGCCATTGCGGCATTTAATATGCAGCTTCAGGCAGAGGATTTAGGATTGGGTAGCTGTTGGGCACATTTTAGGAACAGATTTACAGAAGATGGTGTCTCTTCTAAAGATGCAATATGTGAATTGTTGGCAATTCCTGAACCATACGAACCGTTATGTGCAATTGCTTTCGGTCATAAAGGCATGGAACGTAAATTATTCGACGAGGACCGCTTGCAATGGGAGAAAGTACATATTAATGGTTTTGATATTTCCCGCGAATGAAAGCAATAATCGTAGGGTCTGGTAATGTGGCGTCGTCTTTAGGTGTTGCGTTGCAAAAGTCCGGGTTAGATGTGGTGATGATATACGGTCGCACCATTGAATCTGTATCGGCATTGGCGTCTGTCATGGACGTCCCATATACACTTTCTCTGGATGAACTTCCCTATGATGCTGATATTTGTTTCTCTATGCTTGCCGACGATGCATTGTTGAAATTGGCATCGAAAATAGTGTCGGGTAGGGAAAATATGCTCTTTGTTCATACAGCGGGCAGTATCCCTCTCTCTCTATG
>JAFYMP010000039.1 GCA_017556585.1 Bacteroidaceae bacterium | reverse complement strand
TATTCTGTCAGCTCTTCAAGTGAGCCGAAGCGTTTTAAATACTCTTCAACAGCTGTGAACTTTGCTATAATCTCATCAAGTTCTTCTTTCTTATTAAGAATCTCTGGTATGCCACTTGCTTGCTCAATCACTTTAAGCAGTTGTTCTGTTTTTAAATTCATAATTCTTGTAAATAAGTTAACTGAATATTCTAAAAGCTATACCGGTATGCCTTCAGTGTGCAAAATTATCCTTATGTATTTGATAGGCATTTAAAAGCAGTAGAGAGTGGAATACTGTATATTCCACTCTCTACTAAATCTGAGTTAAATCCTAAATACCATTCTCTAATGATGAGTATTTAATCTTTTTAACCCACTCTTCAATCAATGTTTTAATGGGGTTGTTTACTGCATTTATTTGCGAAAGTGCACAAGTGAGGCTATGTGCAGTAAGTAACTTACCATTTTTAGGACCAAAAATCAATTTATTAACCTCAATCACATATTGGTAATTACGAGAAATAAGGCCATATGAATCCATCTGGTTAAGGAAATAGGCTATGTGCTGATTGTTTCTTGAATGGAATGCAGGCACAATATTAGACTTGCATTCATTAAAGAAACGATCCATGTCTATTGGCTTGACTTCTTCCTTAAATAGTCCAATTGCATTTACTGCTTCAGCAATGACATTGATAGTTTTCCTATTGAAATGACACTGGAAATTATGACTGAGATTAGAAGTGGTCTGCTTGGTATTGACCATCAAGTCATACATGCATGAGATAAAGTTTTCGTCAGTTAATGGCCTGTTACAATACTTCTTGATAAGTTCTTCGTATTGAAGCAGCTTTTGAATGCGACCGATTATAACTGCGTGGTCGTTTTTGGATTCCGCATCTGTAGAATCATGATGGATTCTAGAATTGATAAAATCGTCAGCAAATGACTGATAATGAATGTTGTAATCAATCACAACTAAACGGTACATTGACATGGTTTCTTTCCAAATCTGGAATAAACCTTCGGTGCCTGTGTAAGGCATTCTCTTCTTGTTTGGTTTAGATCCAACCAAAAAGAGAGATGAAAGAAGAATTTTTCTTCATTTTTAAAAGTATTAAAAGTTAATAATATACGAAACCCTTCATCTATACAGAGGAAGGGCTAAATATCTCTAGATTATTCTTCAATATGCTTTGCTTGTAGAATAAGGTTGTCAATAAGAGGTATGAAATCGTATCTTTCAGGAAAGCGATTAAGCTGGCTGCTTTTGGTCTTTATCGTACCATAATTTACATTGGCATTATTGTTAGTAAACCAATTGGCAGTAAGATGGGCAAAACTTGGGTTTAGCTCCATGAACATTTCCCTTGTAAAATAAATAAGAGAATTAAGCGATCCTGTCCAGTTGATAGGTGATGGTGGAATCCTCAATAGTTTCATAATAGCTAAGAAAGACTCAGTTGAAACTTTTGCATCAAGGAATCCATTAGCCTTAAGCATTTTGCATAACCATGTTACTTGTTCTTTGTTCAAGGAAGTCTTGAATGTCTTGACACACTCTTTCGTATTAAGGAAACTGTAATAATCAACCTCTGGGTATAGTTTAGTAACTCTATATACGTCTCTAGCCTTTGTCATAGGTACTCTGATAGCACTGAGACGGTTGCATCCAGTGTTCCATAATTTTTCAAAATGACACCACTTGTTGCGAGTTTTAAGTTCTTTAATAGTGGCAATACCATAGGCTATCAATTTCAAATGGTATCTTTTGGTTGTTTTCATGGGTTGATATTTCTCGTCTAACAAACCAGCCTTTACCGCTCTGTCCAATAGATCCTTTATTTCATCATTTGCAAAAAATGGTACTAAACCAGGATATTCTTTATAATATTCATTTATACATTGTTTAGCATATTCATGAAGAGTATCAAGGCAATCCATTAATTCCGACAATTCATTCTTGAGGTTTTCGTCCTTAAGGGTTTTATAAAATTTGGAGAAATGGCTGGAATCAACAAGATAAACGAGTTGGTCATACAACTTCTTGTCTTTATCTTGTTCAATATAGCTAATGATTGATTCTGCAGTCTCTTCAAAATCTGGATGTTCTGCCAAGGCATATTCTACTGCATCTATATTACTAAGCCGTATACCATCATAAACTTGTTTTGAAGTCCTGTTTATGATGGCTATGGCCATAGCTGCTTCATGTCTTTCATTTATCATCATAACTACTATTTGTCGAATAAGTCTGAAATAGTTGATATGGCATCCTGCTTTTTCTTATCCAGGATGTGTGCGTAAATTTGTGTGGTCTGAAGTTCTCTGTGTCCAAGTAACTTGGATACGGTATAAATATCAGCTCCTGAATTCAGTAGCATCACTGCAAACGTGTGACGGCTACAATGGAAGGTAAAGTCTTTTGAAATACCTGCGGCCAATGCCCAACGTCGTAATTCCAATGATGTTTCTGAACTATATTTGAATGAACGGAATACAAGATCGCTTGCCTTTTCATTTCCTCTTTCACCCAAATACTCTAAGGCTACATTTGGTATATCAAGATATTCTTGTCCACCAGTTTTCTTTTGCTTAAAGACCAATCGTGTGTATTGACCAAATTTTTGAACCTCTCCCCAAGTTAGTTTCATGATATCGCTTTTACGGAGACCAGTGAAACAACCGAATAGGAATGCTCTTTTTAGTTCAGGATATTTGCAATGTGTCTTTGCTAATAGCTTTACTTCCTCTAAAGTGAGATACTGACGTTCAGTATCAGGTACTTTGAAACCTTTAACAACTTCTGCCGGGTTGTAATCAATGATTCTTTCTTTGAAAGCTCTGTTTAAGCAAGCTTTCAATTTGTTAAAGTATGATACCTTTGAATTTTGCGATAGTCCATTAAAACCTCTCTTGCTGGTTTTAATACCTTCTTTATGTGTGTCTTTTTCCACATGGTCAAGGTATGACTTGAAGCCTTGTACCCATTTTGGAGTAATGTCGGCAAAAGTTGTTTTTTCACTAGCATATACTTCAAGATAACGAAGACAACTTTTCCAATTACCCCAGTTACCTTGGGTGTCTGGATTGCCGTGGCGTTCTTCAACCATATCCCTATAATATTGTAGGAATAAAGTCTTAGCTCCAAGATTCTCTTTTTTCTGCACTAAGTGAAGGATTTCTTTTTCCTTTTCTATTCTGAAGGCTTCTGCTTTAAGAAGAGTGCGTTGATTCTTTTCCTTAATGGACGCAGTAGTGCCAGGATAGAGAGTAAGACCAAGACTTTCTCTCATTCTTGTGTCGTTTTGCACATAATCTAAGAAAAGGGCAACATTTCCACTAGGTAATTTCCTTTTTCTCAATTTTACCTTCTGGTCTAGTACTATACTTTTATTGCTCATAGCCTATATATTTGAATGTATTTTACAGTTTTTGGTTTACTCTCTAATATTATAATTTATGGTCTTAAATGAGGTATTTTTTAGCTCATTTTTGACCTTATTTTTGTGCAAAGGTATAGCATTATGGTAAACTATACAAATATTTTTAGTGATTTTTTATAGAGCTAAAAGACAATCTATATCAAATATAACCATTGAAAACCAATATTATACAAATATATTTTGAACTTTAATGCCATAAAAATAGAAGTGTTAAAAAATACGTGTGATGACATTCTGCATATTTTCAGAATGTTATCTAATCCGGTACCATTGGTAAACATCGCCAATTTGTGCCAAAAAAATTGGCACACATTGGCTCGCGTGTGCCAAAATGTGTGCCAAATTTGACCAATTTCAAATATATTCGTATACAATAAAGCTAAACGGAAACAACCTGAATTGTGTTTATAACAATCACAATTTCAAATTGTTTCCGTTTGTTTCCGTTAAATTGAGTACCATTTAGAGTACCATTCCTTATTTGCCGATGCAGAAGTGCTGGAAGATGTTGGCGAGGACCTGGTCGGTGGTGACATCGCCTACAATGTCGGAGAGGTGGTGGATACATTCGCGGAGATCCTGTGAAACGAAATCGCCGGATAGACCACACTGCAAGCCATCCTGAACTCTGTGGATGGATTCCAGAGCGCGAACCAGAGCTTCGTAGTGACGGGCGTTGGTTACAATAACATCGCTCTGCGAAACCTGTGGCAGTGCAGCACATTCCAATAGCATAGACTGCAGAAAATCCATATTGCTGCCACCTTTGGCCGATAGAGCCAGTTTGTGGGCATCGACATCGTCAAAGAGAGAGATAACATCTGTCAGCTGATCATCAGTCAGTTTGTCGCACTTGTTAAACAGGATTATCAGTTTCTTGTTGCTGCAGTAGGGCAGAATATCGGCTTTCAGCTGAGCCAGTGAAGAAGTGGCTGTTGCGGAATCGAGCGAACTGAGGGCTGAAGCATCGGTCATCCAAAGTACTATTGATGCCTGTTCTAGCTTACGGAAGGTGCGCTCTATTCCAATGCTCTCCACCACATCGGAAGTCTGGCGGATACCTGCAGTGTCAATAAAACGGAACATTACGCCATTTATCACTATGGTATCTTCTATAACGTCTCGGGTGGTACCATGAATATCGCTAACAATAGCTTTATCTTCATTGAGCAGTCTGTTCAGCAGGGTTGATTTGCCGGCATTGGTTTCGCCGATAATGGCTACAGGTATGCCGTTCTTGATGGCGTTTCCTACACTGAATGATTCTGCCAGTCTGGAGATGACCTGTTCTATATTGCAGGCTATCTGCTCCAGCTCACTGCGGTCTGCAAACTCCAGCTCTTCGTGGTCGCTGAAGTCAAGTTCCAGTTCCATTAATGATGTAAGGCGCAGCAGTTTGTCACGCAATGCCGATAACTCTTTGCTGAATCCTCCGCGCATCTGATTCATGGCCAGTCTGTGTGTGGCTGCCGATGTGGATGCGATAAGGTCGGCTACAGCTTCTGCCTGGCTAAGATCCATCTTGCCGTTAAGGAAGGCACGCTGGGTAAACTCTCCCGGTTGTGCTGTGCAGCATCCGGCTGCAATAAGCAATGCAAGAATTCTATTGGCTATATATGTGGAACCATGACAAGCTATTTCTGTACAATCTTCGCCCGTATATGATTTTGGGGCACGATAAAGTGTTGTTACAACTTCATCTACCACACTGCCTTCTGAATCTATAATCCTGCCATACGAAACAGAGTAGGGGGCACGCTCTGAAAATGGCATACCTTTGGCCGGTTTGAATATACGGTCTGTAACCTGAATGGCTTGTGGGCCGGAAATCCTTATTACACTTATGGCGCCTCCCTGTGCTGTGGCAACTGCGCAAATTGTACTGCCTATATTCATCATACAAATTAAATTCTATCCAATACTTTTATAACCAACTGTTCCATTAGTGAATGGTAGTCTGTGTTCATCTCTTTGGCATATCTGTTGGCTATGACCAAACAGACGGTCATAGCGCTATGTCCTAACAACTTAGCCATTCCTGCCACTGCAGAACTCTCCATCTCAAAGTTGGTTATCTTATATCCGTTGTATTCAAAATTCTCAATCTTGCTGTTTTGATCCGGGTCTGACAATGGAATACGCAACACTCTGCCTTGCGGTCCGTAGAATCCGCCACAAGCTATAGTTACACCGGGAACCATACTGTCATCATCCGCCATGATACGTTCTAATAGTTCTGCATCGGCATCTGTGACGTATGGGGCAGGCTTGCGTTCAGACCACTGCATGTATTCACAAAAAGCACGTTCAAAATCTATGTCGCACACCTCTGAAGAGCCGCCATAGTAGTTAAGCAGTCCGTCAAAACCTATGCTTTTAACAGAGCAGAGATATGTGCCTAACGGTGTGTAGGGTTGCAGACCTCCGCATGTACCTATACGTACTATGTCTAATTTGCGTAACTGCGGTTTTAGTTTGCGTGTAATAAAATCGATATTTGCCAGTGCATCAATCTCATTCATCACTATATCTATGTTGTCGCAACCTATTCCTGTGGCTTGTACGCTTATTCTTTTGCCTTTGTAACAGCCTGTTACGGTGCGAAATTCTCTGTTGCTGACGCTACATTCTATGGTATCAAAATAGGATGCAATCATATCTACACGTCCGGGGGCGCCCACTAAAATTATTTTATCGGCTAACTGTTCCGGTTTGAGATGCAGATGAAAAACAGATCCGTCTTCGTTTATTATGAGTTCCGATGGAGCAAAGTATCTATCTTTCATAATTGTTAACGTGTAATATGTTTGATTTCAGTATTCCTAATCTCTATTTCCATTTTGATGATGGATTCTTCTGCTGACAAAACGCTGTTTTCCAGTTCCAACAGCTGCTGTTTCATATTATCTTTATCCTGTTTGGACGATTGATGATATTTGGTTCGCATATTGTCCAATCTTTTGGCATTGTCTGAATATGTCTGTTTCAGTTCCAACCAACGCAGATACAATGTGCGGGCTTCCGGACTCTGGAAATCGTTTTCAGAACGATAGTCGGTTAAATCGTCTATAACAAATATGTTCTCTATCTGTTTCTCTTTGTCGCGAATATCGTATGCCAAAAGGGTTAATCTCTGGCGGGCTGCACGAACCTCTTCCAAATCGGTTTGTGTCTCTTTTATGGACATCAGTTTGGCAGCATTATGTATGGCTGCTGTATCGCCTCCTTCGTAGTTGTATTTGCTTCTGCGTTCGTCCGGTATGAATACGTAAATACATACGGTATCTTCCGGCTGACGACGGTCTGTGGCAAACCATCCCAAGTTGTTAACTTCATCTATTACATAGAGATAATCGTTTGCAGGGGAATTGAATGGCATGCCAATGTTCTCCGGCACAAGATATCTGTCTGTAGATGAATTGTAGCGAGAAACAAAGATGTCGTAACCACCTATGGAGTTGCTTCCGTTGTCTGCATAATATATGGTAATACCGTCGTTTTGGATAAACGGATAGCGCAGATCTCCATCGCTTTCCAATCCGTTTATAGCCGATTCATCTACCCAACTGTCAAAACTGCGGAAACTCTGATACAGTTTGAATTTCCCGTTTTCCTGGCGGCTAAAGACTACGCTGTTTTCCATTTCCGGTAGAAAAACATCGCCTTGAATATCCTGATTAAAGAACTCTGAGTAAGATGAAAAACTGCCTGTGGAAGCATCGGTTATATATGAATTAAACAGTTCGTCTTTGCTTACTATAAAACTGTCTATTACACACACTTTGTTTGTGTTGCGAATCATTCTGAAGAGTGTTCGCAGACTGTCTGCCTTTTGTGTATAAAGGTCTTCAATGCTGTCGTTATGCAACTCTTTATCGGCCTTAAAACCACTTACAAAAAGTTCGTAGTTGTCTATGGCCTCTGCATAGAGTTCTTTAGCACAATAGTAGTCGCCAATGTAACGATATGCTCTTACAATTTTTGGGATAGACTTATTCAAATAAGCTATAGCTTCTTCCGGGTATCCGGTCTCCATAAGACATACTCCATACCAATAGTTTCTGCTGGCATCGGCAGGTTTCTGCTTAAGGTATTTAAGCATAATGGGTTTGGCAGCTTCGTAATCTCCTTTAGCAAATAAATTACGTCCCTGTTGCAGAGTTTGTGCCTGTAGCGATATACACAGTATTCCGCTGATAAACAATATGATAGCTTTCTTAATCTTATTCATCTACTTATAAAATGTTGTGATACGAACTATAAAGGTATGAACTTTTTTTAAAATTATCGTCTTCTTTTGCTAATTTCGCGCCGAATTTTGAAGTTTTGAGTATATGAAAGCTCTTTTTACAATTTTGATGTTAGTGGTGTCGAATGTTTTTATGACATTTGCATGGTATGGTAATTTAAAGTTACAGGAGATGAAGATTTCAACAGATTGGCCTCTCTATGTGATAATTCTATTGTCGTGGGCGGTGGCTCTGCTTGAATATTCGTTTATGATACCGGCTAACAGAATGGGATCTGAAATAAATGGTGGTCCGTTTAATCTTATACAGCTTAAGGTTATACAGGAGGCAGTATCGCTATGTGTGTTTACCGTGGTTGTAACTTTTTTGTTTAAGACCCAGAGTTTTCATTGGAATCATATAGTATCATTTATACTATTGGTTCTGGCAGTCTATTTTGCATTTATAAAAACGGGAAAATAAGTTTACAAAAGTTGCGCTTTGGCAAATTTTTATTCGCATTTATATAAACAGATGTGAAAAATGACTTGTTAAAATGCGCTTTTTTTGCGAAATTTGCAATCCTTAGAAAACAGGAAACGTAATTAACTATATAATATTGAAAGAAATGACAAAGAGTGCGTTACAGTTGGCACGTGCTGAATATCAGCCAAAATTGCCTAAAGCTTTGCGCGGAGCGCTGAAAGTTGTAGAGGGTGAACCTACACAGTCTGTGGCAGACCAGGAAGAGGTTAAAAAACTTTTCCCAAACACATACGGTATGCCTTATTTGAAATTTGAAGCATCAGAAGGTGAAATTTCAAAGAAACGTATCAATGCAGGTGTTATTCTGTCAGGTGGTCAGGCTCCCGGTGGTCACAACGTGATTGCAGGTCTGTTTGACGGTTTGAAGAAATTGAATCCTGCTAACAAGCTTTACGGCTTTATTCTTGGTCCTGGTGGTTTGGTTGACCATAACTATATGGAACTGACAGCCGAAATCATTGACGAATACCGCAACACCGGTGGTTTCGATATCATTGGTTCTGGCCGTACAAAGTTGGAAAAGAAGGAACAGTTCGATAAGGGTTTGGAAATTCTTAAGGCATTAGATATCAAGGCTCTTGTAATTATTGGTGGTGACGATTCAAATACCAACGCTTGTGTACTTGCAGAATACTACAAGGCTATTGGCGCAGGTGTTCAGGTTATTGGTTGTCCTAAGACTATCGATGGTGACCTGAAGAACAGCGAAATTGAAACTTCATTCGGTTTCGATACAGCTACTAAGGTTTATTCAGAGGTAATTGGTAATATTGAACGTGACTGTAACTCTGCTAAGAAATACTGGCACTTTATTAAATTGATGGGACGTTCAGCAAGTCATGTTACTCTGGAATGTGCTTTGCAGACTCAGCCAAACATCACTCTTATAGGTGAAGAAGTTGAGGCTAAGAACCAGACTCTTGACGATGTTGTAACTTACATTGCTACTGTGGTTGCAGAACGTGCATCACGTGGTTTGAACTATGGTATTGTTCTTGTTCCGGAAGGTCTTATTGAATTTATCCCTGCTATCAAGAAGTTGATTTCTGAATTGAACGACGTTCTTGCAGCAAATCAGGCAGAATTCGATATGATTCAGCACAACAAGAAGATTTCATATATCCTGAGCAAGCTTTCTCCTGAAAATGCAGCTATCTTCCAGAGTCTGCCGGAAGGTGTTAGCCGTCAGTTGGCTCTTGAACGTGACCCACACGGAAACGTACAGGTATCACTCATTGAAACAGAGCAGTTGCTTGCTGATATGACTGCAGTTAAACTTGAAGAGTGGAAGAAAGAGGGTAAATTCCTTGGTAAGTTTGCTACTCAGCACCACTTCTTTGGTTACGAAGGTCGTTGTGCAGCTCCATCTAACTTTGATGCTGACTACTGCTACAGCCTTGGTTACAATGCATCAATGTTGATTGCTGCAGGTAAGACAGGTTATATGTCATCGGTTAAGAACACTGTTGCTCCTGCAGAAGAGTGGATTGCAGGTGGTGTGCCTATTACAATGATGATGAATATGGAGAAACGTAACGGTGAAATGAAGCCGGTTATCAAGAAGGCTTTGGTAGAACTGGACGGTGCTCCTTTCAAAGAATTCGTTAAACATCGTGCAGAGTGGGCTCGCGAAACAAGTTTCGTATATCCTGGTCCTATCCAGTACTTTGGTCCTACAGAAGTTTGTGATCAGCCTACAAAGACTCTTGCATTAGAACAGGCAAAGTAATTTATGTCCGTTAAGGGCAAAAAGAATACAACAAAGAGGGCTCCCGCTACCAAAAAAAAGAGTGGGAGCGCCTCTTCTTTTTTTGCCACCGGCGATGATATAAAAAAGAAAGACCGTAAGCGTCAGGTAAAACAGACTTACAAAAAGAAGAGACGCAATCAACGGGAGTTGCCCGACTGGATCTATTGGTCTATGGCTTCACTGTTTGTGGCTGTTTTGCTTTTGGGTGCATACCGGGTTCTTATTGTACCAAACTCTTTCCGCTGGAAACCCTGCTATGGTTCCAAAGCGTACGAACTATGTGTACCTAATGGTTATTTCATCTATGGCATAGATGTTTCTCATCATCAGGGCAGAATAGACTGGAAACAGGTGGCACAGGCAAACGATAATGGTTATACCATAGATTTTGCCATCATTAAGGCTACTGAAGGTGGTACGTTCAAGGATTCGCTCTATAATTATAATATGGAGAGTGCAAGACGTGAGGGTATAATATGTGGTGCGTACCATTTTTACAATCCTGCAACTTCGCCCAGAAAACAGGCGGAATTTTTTATAGCCAATGCAGGATTGGTTAAGGGCGATATTATTCCCGTAGTTGATGTGGAGAAACGTGGTGACAGTAAAGCTGAATTACAACGTGAATTGATAGATTTCCTTTCAATACTGGAAAATCACTATGGAGTTAAACCTATTATATATACATCTGCAAAATTCAAGGAACGCTATCTGGATAATGCAGTTTTGAATGAATACCCACTTTGGGTGGCACATTACCATACAGAGGTGCCGGATACGCAGTCTGAATGGGTTATGTGGCAATATTCAGACAGATCAAAGATACAAGGTATAAATACAAATACCGATTTTAATATATTTGCCGGCAATAAGGCAGATCTTGAAAAAATACGTTTTTAGGAAATTTCCCCTCTTTTTTTAGGAATTTTCCCGGATATATGTAAATATCCGATTATATTTTTGCATTGGAAAAACTACAAAACAGATATAATTATGAGAAAGTTAATCTTGACATCGGTAATGGTTCTGGCGCTACCTGCAATTATGGTGGCTCAGAGAAATGATATCTACTCTTCAGGAGTAAAGAGTACGGTATCTGCGCCTGTTGCAACTGCAGCTCCCGCTGTACAGTCAACAGTGACTTCAAGTCCGGTTGTTTCAAGTTCTTTTGCGGAGCGCGATCCGGATGAATACAACCGCAGGTATAATTACGCAAGTAGTGCAGCTGCTATTGACAATAGTTTTGCAAACGATGTAATCTATGTTCACGATACAGTGTTTGTAGAGAACTCGTTAAGTGATAGAAAGGCATATAAGGAGGGTTATCTGGATGCAGCAGAAGATTATGAATTCGCAATGCGTATGTTGCGTTTTCACAGCTCTTCCAGATTGCTGAACCCACGTTATCGCTGGACAGCAGTAGCTGATATTTTCTGGGACCCATGGTACGACCCATTGTATAGTCCTGCCTGGTCTTATGCATATTTGGATCCTTGGTATTATGATTCATGGTACTACGACCCTTGGTATTATGATCCATGGTACTATGACCCCTGGTATTACGATTCTTGGTATCCGCACTACCATGGCTATTGGCCCGGACATTCACATACCATTATCATAGCCGGTAATGTAGGCCGTCCAACAGATAGATTTGTTCCAAACAGACAACTTAATAATCGTTGGGACAGACAGTTGACAGGTAGTAGTAGCGGACGTGTAGTAAGAGGTGCTACAGACAGAGATCCTGTAAGACAGGCTGTTAGTAGCAGAACTACATCTTCAAGTACTGTAGGCAGAACATCAACCGGAGCATCACGCAATGTTAGAGTAACTGCACCTTCTTCAAGCAGAACTTCTACAACTGTAAGACAAAACGCTACAACAAACCGTACTCAGACTTCGGCAGAACGTACAACATCTGTTGTTAATCGTTCTACTTCAGGTACACAGCGTTCGGCAGGCGTTTCTTCATCGTCAGTGAGAAGCAGTGCAACAGTTAACAGAACTACTCAGGCGGGTACAACATATAATCGTCCAAGCAGCACAAGCAGACAGAGCACCAACTCTACTGTACGTAGCGAAGCCAGCAGCTCAAGCAGCAGACAGAGCACAGGATCTACTTTGCGTAGCAGTTCAGGCAGCTCAAGCAGTTCAAGCAGCAGACAGAGCACAGGTTCAACTCTGCGTAGCAGTTCAAGTACACCATCTCGTCAGCCGGCAAATACTATATCGAGAAATAGTGAGAACGCTTCAAGATCTTCTTCCAGAGGTTTAGGTGCTTCAACCAGCTCGTTTAGCTCTTCAAGCAGTTCTATCAGTTCTTCTTCAGGTGGCTTCTCAAGTGGTAGCTCAAGTTCAAGTTCATCAGCTCGTAGCAGCGCTACTTCAAGAAGATAAATAGAAAAAGGTGATTGTAAAAATACAATAAAACAGTACAGTTATGAAACGAGGAATAATAACAATAGTAAGTTTGTTGGCGTGTGCAGGTCTCTCTGCACAGACCACATACGATGCAGTGAACACAATAGAACAGGAACTTATAGGAACTGCACGCTATATTGGAATGGGAGGAGCTATGAGTGCTTTTGGTAATGATATTTCAACCATATCAACCAATCCTGCGGGTATAGGAACATACACTACCAATGAGGTGAATTTTACCGGTTCATTCTATGGAACCAGAACAGCAATGGGTAATACATCCATGCAGGCAAATAGTGTCTCAAATATGGAATGGTATTCCAAAAATGCCAAATCCGGAATAAAGGCTTCTGCCGATGTGTTGTCTTTTGTACTCTTTAACAGAGTAGGGGGGAATGGTGCACTGAAGAGTGTGAATTTTGGTTTCTCTTATAGAAAACTTAATAATACTGACAGAACTCTTACCTATTATGATTCTTTTGCAGATCAGGATGGTTATCAGGTTTACAGAGATTTTGAGAGTAATATTACAAACAGAATAAAGTCTTACGATTTGAATGTAGCTCTTAATTTCAATAATAAGTTCTATCTGGGTTATACACTTGAAATGTTGAGCTCTTCATATAGTTCTACCGGATATTTCTACGATTATTATCCTGAACAGCCTGGATTTGATGCTGTTACAGATTATCATTCTGCTGATATGATGACTGCACAATATGCTACAGGTTACAATATGGCACTGGGTATGATATATCGTCCGTTTAAAGGTGTAAGATTTGGTTTGTCTGTCAAGACACCTAACTGGTTTGGTGCAGAAATAGATTATGCCGATTATCTGTATGCTTTTGAAGGTGAACCCAAAGATGGTGAAAAATTCTCTCAATATGCAGGCTACCGTTTTACATCGCCCTGGACTCTGAATGCAAGTACAGGTATTACACTTGGTAAAACAGCATTAGGTGTGGAGTACGAACATAACTTTGCAAATTCTGTAATGTTATTAGATGAAAACAGAGTATATCTGGATGAACAGGGTGATTTCGATTTTCAGGATTATGGTACCTGGAGAGCAGGCCTGGAGCAGAATATCGGTAAATTCAGTCTGCGTGCCGGATATTCATACACATCGCCAATGTTTGGAAAGGAATCGTACAAATTTATAGGCGATACAGACTTTAATAACAACAGAATGGATTTCCAGACTGAACGTCACGATGGAACACGTAACTTAACTTGCGGTTTGGGATATTGTGCTACAGTGGGAGAAAATGGTCAGCAATTTTATGTGGATATGGCATACGTAAATACTTTAAGAAGGAGTCTGTTCTCACTTTCGGAATACGATGATGATCCGGTTTTGGGATACGAAGACAAAACAAACCGTGTGCTTATATCATTGGGTTGTACATTTTAAAACTATTATAAAAACTTCATCTTATGGTTATAAAAAAAGCTGAGGGAGGCGAATCATCACCTCCCAAGGCTGTTTTTAGAATTTTCCTAATATTCTGTCCATTACCCAGTTAGTAGGGGTGGCACTCAGACCATCACAACTACATTTTTCGCCTCCGTTTAGATGATTGACCACTGCCTGTACCAGAGGGAACTGAACGTGTTCCGGATTTGGAATATCGAATTCATGACGACCTGTCTCATCGTGTAGTGCTATTGGCTGGAAAGTAAAGATTGAAAAGCATATCATGCCTTTGTCGCCAATCAGTTCTATGCGATCTTCTTTTGCCGATTCATCTGCTACAAAACACCAGGAACCGGAACCTACCAAACCATCTTCAAACTTAAAGCAAGCGCTTACGGTATCTTCTGCCTTGTACAGACCGGCTAAATTACTGCTTATACCGTATGCGTCTATAATGCAACCGCAAATCTCCTGTACCATATCTAACTGGTGAGGTGCCAAGTCGTAGAAATAACCTCCACCTGCTATGTCGGGAATAACTCGCCAGGGCAAGTTTGTGCTATTGTAGTCTAACTCTTTTGGTGGCTGTGCGAATCTAATCTGCACGTTCATCAGTTTACCTATTTTCTCTTTCAGCTCTTTTACTTTAAGAAAGTAGGGTAGGTATCGGCGGTAGTAGGCCACAAAGCAGGGAACTCCGGTCTCTTTCGATATACGGTTTATACGCATACATTCGTCATAGCTTGAGGCCATAGGTTTCTCTATATAAACAGGCTTGCCGGCTTTCATTGCCATAATAGCGTATGTGGCATGCGATGATGGGGGAGTGGCTATGTATATGGCATCTACCTTTGGGTCGTTAATCAATTCCAAAGCATCGTCGTACCACTTCTTAATATTATGACGTTTTGCATACGATTTTGCTTTTTCTGCATCACGACTCATTACAGCTTCAATAGCTGAACCATCTGCTTTTGCAAATGCAGGACCGCTTTTCTGTTCGGTTACCTGTCCGCAACCAATAAATCCCCATCTAATCATATTGAAAACTTTTAATCAAAGAATGTCCAGTTTAATCCAAACTTAAACATACTTGGGTTAAGAGGATAACCCGGTACAAAGAATGAATCTGTATTCTTTAACAAATTATTATTTGCGTGATAATACATTACATAGAAACGTACTCCTTTAATGCGTAAATTAGCATACGCATTTATTAAAGGATAGCCGCCAACCTCCTGTATGTTATTGTTGTTTTGCAGATGATACATACCTGCTGCAGGACTATATGTAGGAGCACTGTATTTGGTGAAATATGTCATATTTGCACCAGCTTCAATCTCTAAACGTTTAGCATAAAGGAACTTAAAGTAAACGTCTGTAAAGATATTAAGTTGTGGCAATGGTAATATCTCTTTGTTGCTGGAAACCTGCCATGTAACATCGTTATCCCAATGTAACGGGCCTAACTTAAAGTTCTGTTGCAGATTGGCAGACAATATCTGTATAGAACCACTGTGCTGATATGCTTTTACGTTATATGTAGGTAGTATGGCTCCATCTTCCGTATAGCCTGTGCCTAAGTTTGTCAGATAGGTGTAATTGGTTTTGTTCTCTACACCAACCCACATTTTTGTGTTGGTCTTCTCAATCTCAATACTTCCTTCCAGACGTGTTACAAATTCACGTTTTGAATCTAAATCCCACCAACAATAGGTAGAATGGAAATGGTTGTAATAGTAAGATGGAGTGAGGTTGCTCATTCTGGCATTTGCACCCACAATGGCAAATTTTTTAAGTAGTGGAAAACGATACTGCAGATTACCATCCAGAGAGAAATCGCCTGCGTATGTACCTAATATCACACTCTCTGCGTTCGCTCCAAAAGAGAGGTTGTTATTGGCAGAACGCTTAATCTGTCCTCCTATGTAGAGATTGTTATTGGTCTGCTTATTGTAGTATTCCGATGCTACTCCACGATTCAATAGTGTATCGGGCATTTGGTATGTACGCAAATCGTGGCGTATATAGGCCGATATGTCTGCTATTGCCCATTTGCTGAACCCTTCGTTCAACGATATGGATAACGTGTTGGTTATGTAGAATTCCTCTGTTTTGTCCAATGAATCGTCATTCAGATATATTGCCGAATAGAAATTCTTTGGCATATTGTTATAAATATATCGTCTTCTTAATTTTCCTGTTTCTAAAGTGTGAGCAACGGTACTTATGGTTTTATCTTCTGTATATGTAGTGTAGTAAGTGGTGTCTGCTGTAACTATACTATCCTGATATTCAAAGTTTTTATTTATTTTATAACTATGTGAGAACAACAGCTGTTTACGCTTAATATTGTTCCAGTTATAATACATTCTGAAGGGAATATCTTCCGGTGCATACTGTTTGCGTCCTTCTGCCATAGCTTCCGGGTTTGTTATATAGCGACGGTCAAAAATACCGCCATTTTCAGCCACTTTTATTTCGTCACTATTGGCTGTTATGTATGCGTTGTATTTATCTCCTCGCCAATATGTGTATAGACGTGTATCGAACATAGATGTAGATTGACTGTCATATCTGCCTCTTCCCAACAGATAGTCCATATTCAGTCCTATACCAACCTTTTTATTGAAGTTGGCAGCAAAATATCCCTTTATACGTTCTTCGCCGGTAGTCTTATTACCACCTTTAAAATAACTCAGATTGAGATGTGGAGTCTTGGTGTCTGTAAAACGGAATTCCGATGCATCTTTCACATAATAACTATATGGTTGTTCAAATATAAAGTCACTCCATTCATTTCTGTCAAAATAGACTCTGGATAATCTGGGCGATCCCATATTACCTAAATAGCTGTATCGGCCTGTATGACCTTCTGTAAGATGCTCACTTTCAAAATAGTGCATTACAGTGTCTAATGGCATATCTACAGTTAAACCGGTATTTCTGTCTATAACCCACTGTTTGTATTCCTGTGAAACCTCACGTTCTACCACTGTAGAATCTTTTCCGGGATCTGTGGTTAGGAAACCATCCATCTCAGCCCCGTGAAAGCCATCCTGGTTCTGTGACAAAGTGCTTTGGGCATGTAAACCTGTAGCACAAATAACAAGCAATGAGACAACAAGCAAAAGCTTATGTCCCATTGTTGCTGTTATATTTGATTTTCTACTGTACATTGGCAAGCTGTTTGTTTAAGGCAAAAGTCTTAAAATGAATTCAACTATTTTTATAACCAGAGAAGATATACCTACTGTAAAGAATGCGGTATTCAGTCTCTCTTCCGATTTCATAAAATAGAGAACTATAGTGACTACAGCACCAATCATAAAGACAGTGTTAAGAATCTTGCGGATTTTATCTACAGATTTTAGGGCACTACCATTTTTACGCCCCTTCTTATTGCTAAATTTACCTGTGATATCGTACTTAGCACGTGCCTCTAAATTACTCAATACAGCATAAGCCTCTTCTATTTCGTTGTATTCAGCAGACAATGGCTCACAATCAAATATCAGCCTGTCGTAGGCCTCATTTATTTGTGAACTTGATGCGTCCACATCTACACCTAATCTGTCGTATAAAATCCTATTCTTTGCCATTCTTTATATTATAGAGTCTCAATAGTTTCTTTTGTCTGGTTTGCTATCATTTCAAACAGATCTATAGTCTTGATGCGGAACTTGCCGGTGGTCTTCAGGAACTTGGTTTTGCTCTTGTTGAAAGCTTCGTCGTCTGTTATCCACTCTTCTGCTGTAAATGAACCACCTCCTTCACGCTCTTCTTCGTAAACATAGCTGATATCAGTCATTGTTACGGTACATACTTTTTTACCATTTACCTCTTTAACTGCAAAGTTCAGATTGTAGTTTATCTTTGTTAAATCTGTTACTAAAGCAGTGTTCTTGAAGATTAAATTCTGTTGTATGCGCAAAGTAATTCTGCGACTATCTGCATTGTCGCTAAGAATTTCACCCTTGGTTACGTTTGGTTGTGTAAAACGACCCTTTACCCAAGTAAGAATACGTTCGTAGCAGTTATTCAAATCTACAGATGCAGGAATAACTATTTCATCTACAAACTCTACTCTACCAATATTATTAACAGGTACTGTTCCTATACCGTATTTAGGATCAATAGGTTCAGACTTGGCAAATACTGTAATCACCGATATGCAACAAAGTGCAAAAACTAAAAGTTTCTTCATACCAATCATTTTCTATAATTAATGTAGCAAAGTTACTAATTTTTCTGTTACTCCCATATATTACCTGTTAGTTTTATGTTTTATATAAATAAATTAGATATTACTCCGTGATTTTCAGTTACAGGATAAAAATTTGAAACATTTTTTAGAAAAATAAATGCTTAATTTTTGCGTATTTATCTAATTGTATTACTTTTGCGTCAACTATAGATTATTCATTATTCAACTTTTAACAAAATTTAATTATGGAAGAGATTTTGATGAAGGCAGCAGAACTTTATGCTGCATTTGCAAAAGACGCAAATTCTCAGATTGAGAAAGGTAATAAAGCTGCCGGTACTCGTGCTCGTAAAGCATCTTTGGAACTTGAAAAATTGATGAAGGAGTTCCGCAAGGCTTCTTTGACAGCTACAAAGTAATTTAAGCTTTTGCTATTTAATCTATTAGGGATTTTCTCAGCTGAGAAAATCCCTAATTTTTATTGGTTTTTCTTGGTAGTATTTAATAAGTAGTGGTTGCTATTTTATGTAATCTAAAACCATTCCGCTAATCTGTAACAGAGATATTTCGCAAATCTTGGTATCGTATTCCACTTGAAGCAGACTCTCTTCTGCATCTAACAGTGATTTCTGTGCTTCGCGCATCTCAATACCGGATAAATCGCCCAACAAATATCTTTCGTAGGCAATTTCGTAATTATCTTCTGCTGTAAGCAGGTTCTGGCGTTCAAGTGCCAAAAGACGTAAGTTGTTCTGGTATGCCTGCCAGAAATCCTCCAGATTGGCTCTTAATTCAAGTTCCAGTTCGTCTGCTGCAAGTTCTGCGTTAAGAACATCAAGAGTGGCGTTGCGTTGCTGTGTGCGATGCTTGCCGTCCAGTAAATTTATTCCTAATGTTGCACCAAAATCGGGGCCTATGTTAGCAGACGATAAGTTGCTGTTCCAGCTATGGCTATATCCTGCATTAACTTTTAAGTAAGGATAGTTTCTGGAAACTACATTCTTTTTATCTAAAACTGCAATTGTTTTGTTGGTTTCTGCTTTCAAAAGAGAGGCATTTGTTTTCAACATATTTTCCAGCAGAGTATCATAATTCAGCTCTTCTAAAAGATTTATAGATGTATCGGCAGCTACAATCAGTTCTCTTAAGTTCTGGTTAGACATCAGTCTGTTCATACGTATGTTTGCTGTGGCCACCATTTCGTGCTGTTTCAGACTGCTGGCGCTATCGGCATTGAAATATACCTGTGCCTGTTGTAAATCCAAACGGGAATTATCGCCTATGTCATAACGTGCCTGAACTATACGCAGACGCTCTTTTGATAGTGCTACTGCATAATCCAGATTTTTCAGGTGAATGGACTGACGCACCATATTATAGTATTCCGATGCTAAATTTGCTACGTAATCTTCTATGGCAATTCTGGTCTGAATAGTGCCAATGTTGTGCAGTTCTTCTAATCTGGAACGTGTGGCTAAAATACTGAATCCGTTAAATACAGTCCATTCGGCTCTGATAGCTGCATTGGTGGAGTGGGTTAGTCCGCCATTGTTTCTAAAAGAACCATTGTAAGAACCGGTAATATTGACTGATGGCATACCACCCGCATTACCCCAACTGTCATTGTTGGCTGCTTGAGTTTCGTCATTGTTTACCATTTTTATTTGGTAACTATTCTCCAGTCCACGTTCAATACACTCTTTTAGAGTGATGTTTTGTGAATAACTGCAAAGAGTAATGGCAAACGCCATTATTGTTGTAATATGTCGTTTCATTGCTTCTCCTCCTTTTTGATACGTGATGTAGAAATTACAGCATATACTGATGGAACTATGTACATAGTGAAGATGGTAGAAATAAATAGACCACCCACAACTGCAGTACCCATTGCAATACGTCCGGCACTACCTTCACCACCGGCTATAATAAGAGGTAGCATACCAAGTATGGTAGATGAACTTGTCATAAGAATAGGGCGCAGACGCTGTACAGATGCTTCGCGAATGGCTGTGAATTTGTCTAATCCTGCCTCTTGCTTCTGGTTGGCAAATTCTACAATAAGAATACCATTCTTGGCTACAAGTCCCACCAACATAATTATACCAATCTGGCTAAAGATATTCATAGTTTGTCCGCCAATATTCATAAATACCAATGCACCAAATACTGCCAATGGCACTGTAAGAAGAATGATAAGCGGATCTTTGAAACTTTCAAACTGTGCAGCCAGAATAAGATAGATAAGCACCAATGCCAATCCGAATGCAAAAATCAAACTGTTGGAACTTTCGCGGAATTCACGAGATTCACCGGTCAATGCTGTACGGAAAGTGTCGTCGAGAGTCTCTTTCGCTATCTTATCCATTTCGTCAAGTGCTTCGCCCAAAGTATGTCCCGGAGCTACACCTGCCGATATTGTTGCCGATACAAAGCGGTTGTAACGATACAGTTTTGGTGGAGCAATATCTTCCTGTAACTCTACCAGGTTGTCCATCTGAATCATCTCGCCTGTATTGCTTCTCATATAGATTGACTTCAGGTTAAGCGGAGTGTTACGTTGTTGACGATTTATTTCACCTACTATATCGTACTGCTTACCATTCATATAGAGATAACCCATACGCTGTCCGCTCAATCCATACTGAAGAGTCTGTGCAATATCTCTTGTACTTACACCAAGCAGGTTAGCCTTCTCTCTGTTTACCGCAATACGCATTTCCGGCTTTGAGAACTTCAAGTCGGCATCTGCCATCTGGAAAATTGGGTTCTCGTGCACTTTTGCCAGGAATGTAGGCAGAACTTCTTGCAACTTTTCAATATTTGTGGCCTGTAATACATAACGAACAGGCATACCGCCACGACCACCGCCAAATGTTGATTGCTGTTGAACAAATGAACGGGCATCGTTCTCTTTGGCAACTGCTTGTGTCAGTTTTGCGGCTACTTCCATCTGTGTGTAATCACGGTCTGCCAAATCTTTCAGAGTAATCTGAATGTTACCGGATCCACTCGATACGCGTGCTGTAACAAATTCAGCATCGGGCATAATGGAATCTACAATGTCATTAATGCTTTCCGTATAGTCGCGCATATATTCGTATGTCACACCTTCCGGTCCTTGTGTACGAACTGTTACCTGGGAACGGTCTTCTAACGGAGCCATTTCTGCAGGAGTGTTAATCCACATAAATACGCAAGATGCAAATGCAACCAAAAGCATAACTATTGCTACAGATTTGTGTTTAAGACAGAATGCCAAACTCTTTCCGTACAATCTGTTCATACCTTCAAAGAATGGTTCTGTAGCCATATAGAAAGCATTTTTCTTCTCTCTCTTAACCAAAATCTTGGTAGATATCATAGGAGTGAAGGTTATTGCAGCGAAGGTCGATATAATAACAGCACCTACTATAACAAAACTGAATTCGCGGAACAATCGTCCTGTTGTTCCCTCCATAAACACAATAGGGATAAATACCGATATAAGTGTTATAGATGTGGAAATAATGGCAAAGAAAATCTCTTTTGCACCCTCAATACCTGCCTGTTTAGGGGACATACCTCGTTCTATACGCAAATAGATGTTCTCTGTCATTACAATAGCATCGTCCACCACAAGTCCCACGGATAGTACCACCGCAAGCATAGATAGTACGTTGATACTGAATCCCATAAGGAACATTACAAAGAATGAACCGATAATGGCAACAGGAATTACCAAACATGGAATAAGTGTAACGCGCCAGTCACGCAGGAATAAGAAGATGATTACAATAACCAATATGAAGGCCTCGAACAGAGTCTTTTTTACTTCATTGATACTTGCACGTATATATTTGGTATTGTCAAAACCATATTCGTATTTAACGTCTTCCGGCAGATCCTTCTGCATACGCTCCATACGTTCATATACGCTGTTGGCAATGTCAATATGGTTAGCACCCGGTTGTGGCACAACTACCACACTGACCATAGGTACACCATTCATCTTCATATAGCTCTTAATGTCTCGCGGACTCAGATCGGCATTACCTATGTCGCTAAAACGAACTACTTGATCTCCGTCGTGTTTGATAACCAGATTGTTGAACTCTTCCATAGTGTGCATCTGTCCCAATGTACGAATTTCAAGTTCAACGGTGTTACCTTCAATAGTTCCCGATGGTAATTCTACATTTTCTTTATCCAGAGCGTTCTTCACGTCCATTGGAGTGATACCGTAACCAGACATCTTAACCGGATCTAACCATAAACGCATACAATAGCGTTTTTCACCCCATATACTTACGCTACTAACATCCTGAATGGTTTGCAGTTGCTCTTTTACAACCAAATCGGCTATTTCACTAAGCTCTAACAGGCTTCGCTTATCGCTTTGCAGTGCCACCATAAGAATAGGTGAAGCATCGGCATCGGCTTTTGAAACGGTAGGAGGGTCGCAGTCTCTTGGCAACTGACGCTGAGCACGCGATACCTTATCGCGAACGTCGTTTGCAGCGGTTTCCAAATCGACTGACAGTTCAAATTCTACTGTGATACGGCTGCTTCCGTACTGGCTCACACTGGTAAGCGAACGAATACCCGGAATACCGTTAATCTGTTGTTCCAATGGTTCGGTAATCTGGTTCTCTATAACTTCCGCATTAGCACCGGGATAGGAACAGGAAACAGAGATAATAGGATTATCTACCGATGGATATTCTCTAACACCCAACGATACATATCCTACTGCACCGAATAGTATTATAATAAGGACAAGTACGGTAGATAGTACAGGCCTTTTGATACTTAATTCTGATATATTCACGGCTGTAGATGTTTTTAGTTATTCTTTAAAACTACAGATGTACCTGTGCGTAACTGCATAGTACCACTGGTAATAACTGTATCGCCTACGCTAAGACCTGACAAAACCTGAGAATGTGATTCTGTACGCAATCCTTTCTGAATATCAGTAGGCATAGCCTTTCCGTTTTTATACAGATACACCTTATCTATACCCATTTCTGATATAATAGCTTCGCTTGGTACTGCTATTGCATTGCTGAAAGTTCTGGTGTTAAGACTTACATCTACATAACGTCCGGGTACCAATTTGCCGTCTTTATTGTCATAGATAGCGCGAACAGTAAAGGTTCTGGTATCTGTGTTTACTCTTGAATTGGTTGCATAAACAGCAGCGCTGTGCTGAATGCTGTCACCTTCTACTGTAAAGGTTAATTTTGCACCCTCTTTAAGAATACCGGCATATCGTTCCGGAATGTTGAATTCTATCTTCAGTTTGTTTGTGTTGGTAAGTACTGCTACATTTGTGGTAGGCGATGCGTAAGCGCCTTCACTTACCTGACGCAGACCTATAACACCATCGAATGGAGCGCGTAGTTCTGTCTGTGCCAAACGTGCCTTTACCTCTTCTATATCGGCTTCTAACTTAGAGAGATTGGCCTCTGCCTCCTGGAATGCCTCCTGACTGACAGCCTCCTTTTCAAAAAGTGCTTTCTGTCTGTACAGACGGTCTTGGGTAGGTTTAAGTTGAGCCTCTAACTTCTTTAGCTGAGCCTGTAGTGGAGCATCGTTTATCTTTGCAAGAATATCACCTTTTCTCACTTTGGTACCCTCTTCAAAGAAGATGTCGGTAATTTTACCCGATGTTTCAAAACTTAGATTTACCTCTTCATTGGGAATAAGACTTCCGCTGACGTTAATGCCG
>JAFYMP010000038.1 GCA_017556585.1 Bacteroidaceae bacterium | reverse complement strand
GGATGGTAACTGGGTGGGAATGGATATGAAACGGGCCGTAAGGATAAGTGCCGTAAGCATATCGCCCAGAAGCGATGATAACGACATCTGTCCGGGCTGTGAATACGAATTGTTCTGTTGGGATGGTAAAAGATGGAAATCGTTAGGTTACAGGCTGGCAGAGGGTAACACCCTACACTATGATAATCTGCCCAGCAACTGCTTGCTGTGGCTGAGAAACTACACGCGCGGTACCAATGAACGCCCATTCATAATAAGAGAAAACAGAGAGATAATATGGTGGTAACTATATATAAAATCATAGTTTCGTTAGACAAGATGACACGCGAAACAAATGAAATAGAGATGATTTATGTGCTCGATTTCTTTAAATTGCTTTGGAACGGACAAATAATATAATCATAAAAAAACAGCGTTGAAAACGGATTTTCCACAGATCATCTATAGAATTTTTAGGGTGTGACAGCGAATGTCACACCTGTTTTTATGTTTTTAAACAGACTATCCATACTTTTGCTCCAAATAAAAAACAAACAGATAACTGTTTAAAAAACGAGATTATTAAATCATATTAACCTAACTTAATTTTTGTGTTATGAGAAAAGTTCTGTTTATAATTGCATTGTTAGGCATTGCTATATCAAGCGGTGCAGAAGATGGTGTTACTTTTCAGATAGAGGAACTTTCAAAGCCCGCTGAATTGCTACCAACTGAAAACTTTCATAGTGTATATAATATGATTCTTGGTGAAGAACGTTCTATAGATGTCAGTAAATCTGCAGAACAGTCTGACTACGATAATATTCTGTTTAACAGTATTGGCGATACTGATTTAGCCATAACAAGGAGCAATTCATTCTTTAATGGTATGCGTGAAGCATACGCTAATCATCGCCCAGTAGTGTTTTCTCCGGATATTATTTGGACACTTATAAGTCAAGGCTTTGCAAATCACATCAATAATAACAGTAAAAAGTATAAAGATCTGCTTATAAAATCGGATGCAGAAAAGACTATTGTTGCAAACATTGGTGCAGATTTAGCAAATACAGACTGGCCAGAAGTAATAAACACGCTGTCATCATCGTCTGCCGATAATATGAAATCAAAATTGGGTCAACTACTTGTATGTGATTTCTCTACCACAACTCAGGTAGAAAAGGCAGCTTCTCAAATTATCATGTTGAAGGCAGTAGAATTATATTTTGAATTTGAAGTTAGATATTTAATCTGTGGAGTCCCGCAAGTTACACTTTTAGGTACACCCGATGACTGGCGTAAAGTGAAGGATAAGACCTTGCAGTTAGAACAATATGATTTGAAATGGTGGACAGACCGTCTTATTCCAATACTTGATGAATTCATAGCTGCATCAGAGGGTAATGCTAATGTTGATTTCTGGAAAGATATGGTCAAAATAAAGAAAGCCGAATTCTGTGGTGACCCTGAATTGATGAATGGATGGTTTATTACGTTCTATCCGTATGATGCAGTTGGTAATAGGATGGATTTTAATCAGATAAATGTCTATTCAAAACTCCCGTCAGAAATAACCAAGGTAAGTTTTGATTATAAGGTAGTTGACACAAACAATGAAGTTGCGGAAACCATAGAAATGGAGTTTGGGGCCGGATTCTTTGGTTGGGAGCAGAACGCATCTGATTACTCAATCAAACCACACATAGGTTGGCTGGTTAAACAAGGTACACAGGCTGATTTAAACATAGCTGCGTTAAAACGCATGAATAGACCTAATAGTTTTGGTATAGAATTGGTTGTTGATGAAGTTCCGGAAGTTCTGAAAGAGTTTGACCATATATATGCGCTTGTGCTAACATTTACCAAAACTTCTGATTTGCCTGATTGGTTACGTGACATTCAGATAGACTATCTTGAACTAAAAGGTAAAGTTTCTGCCACGGACAGAGTAAAGGCCCAAACGTGGTTCAAGAACGTAAGAATAAGATAAACATTGTCGTGAAGACAACATATACAAATTTATGGTTATTGATGGCTGTTGGAGGGGTGTTCTGCTCCTCCAACAGTTCTATGAATGTAGAGAATAATGAAAATCTGAATGAGTTTGTTATTATCATTCCTCGATTAGATGAGAATGGTAACCAAGTGCAGGATGAAAATGGTAACCAAGTAACCAAGTCAGACGAAGAAAGTAACCAAGTGAAAGGCGAAAAGGAACTAGGTCATCCTAAATTGACAAAGCAGCAAGAAGATATACGAAATTTCTGCTCTATACCACGCACTGCACAAGAAATTATGGATAGATTGGGCATTACCAACCAATCCAAGAATCGTCAAAGACATATACAGCAACTTTTGGATATGGGCATTTTGGAAATGACAAACCCAGAGAATCCTACGGCCAATAATCAAAAATATCGAAGAGCTCCCAAGAAATAGGAGTTTGAACCAACCCCAAAAAAAACAAACAGATAACTGTTTAAAAAACGAGATTATTAAAAATTTTTTTCTACGTTTGTATAAACTAAATTATAATGCATTATGAGAAAGGTCTTATTGTTATCACAGATTATGATGTTTTGGTGTGCAATTACTTGTGTGGCACAGCAGAATCTGTTTACATGGGTAGATGGGAATGTAGTTGCTAATAGCAATTATATAGTGTATAATCAACAGCCAACAGGTAGCAGGTTCGCACATATTTTAAGTAAGACCAAAGTTCTACATACATTACCTGTTTCTTCTGCGAATAATGGATATGAATGTGATATACTGATTGTTGGTACACAAGGTATAGAAGAAGATGGTTCCCATTGCTATAGTCAATTTGAGATTAAAAGTAAATCAGGTTCATTAATTTTTAGAAGACGTGGCATAGGTCCATTAACCAGAACTTTCCATTTGAGCTGTGATTATAATGACGTTAACTATTTTAGAAAGATAGACTTGAATAATGATAGTTACGCTTTATTCTTTACAGGTTGGTGTTCTGGTATTGATGATGATTTAGGTGAAATGGTTATTGTTGTTGTAAGCAAGAATGTGGCAACTCTTGTCTATGATGGTCCTGCTGCAGCAATCACACCTACCAATTTCAATTCAAGTTCCTTTACTATGGATTTTGTTACTGACGGTACCGGTTTGAAAGATATTGAAACAGGACTGCTTGACATCACTCCCGAAAAGT
>JAFYMP010000037.1 GCA_017556585.1 Bacteroidaceae bacterium | reverse complement strand
TAGACTTAATAATTTCAGAGGATTATAAATGTGAAATCACCCCAAAAAGTCAAAAGGCTTTTGGGGTGATTTTAATTTTAACACGCCTCCCATAAAGATAATGTCTGGGAGGAATGTTGCTTATTTACTTTGTTGAACCTGCTATTGGTTTAATAGTGATAGTTCTATTGTATGGAGCCGGCTTAACTCTGTATTCATCCAGTACATAGATAGATGTACAACCTACACCTGTAGTGTTGTAGTCAAGGTTCAGAGTGTAGCAATCTGCCTGAGGCTGCAACTGATATGTGTACTGACTCTTGGTGAGATTGTCTGTGCTGAACTGATAGGCATTGAAGTTAAAATGCTCGTTCATAGAAATCTGTACACCGCTGCCTGCATCGTCAAGCAACTGAACGTAACGGATATCTGTGCGCAGAGCATGATCCTGAGGCAACAGATATGGTTCGTACATATCAGCAACACTCTTGGTCCAAACACCTACAGGATAACCTGTTTTACGGTCTGGATAGTTCTCTTCCGGACCACGACCATACCATGTGATGTTGTCAAAACTGTTCATCACAGATGTGGTGAAACCAATACGTGGAAGCAGTTCCGGCAGTTTGCCCTGTGGGCTTGCCTGATTGTCTATCTTAACAGTTCCGTCATCGTAGAATCTATAGGTATAATCAAGTGAGAAACCTGCCAACTGAACACCCTGAATATAGAGATCCAACTGTCCGTAAGATGATGCACCCACCTGAACCAACTGATGTACGGTAACTGTTGTCTCATGTTCGTTATGAGTAAGCTCTATCTGTGAAGGGCGTATGCGCAACTGGTTCACACCCTGAGTGTAGAATAGGGTAGATACCATGTTTCCGTAACCATCGTTGTAACCGCCATTAACACGGAATGCGTTCCAAGAATCGAATTCGTTAGCAAGTGGAGCACGCCACAGGTTGAATGTTACAGGTTCTTTAAGCAGTGACTTGCCATCAACCTCAATCTGATCCAGATTACCTGTTTCCTTATTTATAATATAGCAGAAACCATTACCGCTTATCTTAATCAGTTTGTCATTCTCTTCTGCATTGATATTTGAAGCCGATAGTTTTTCCGGAACAGCAGGCAGATTCCATTCGGTAAGTTCCAACTGATCCCAGGCTACCTGATGACCTGCATCTGCCCATACCTGTTTCTCTTTAAGGGTTGATGTAACCATTATGCGGTACTCTTTACCAGGAACAATATTTGGCTTTTTGTATGGAATGGTTACAATCTGTTTCTGCTGTGGACCGGTGGTAAACTGTATGTCACCCTCTTCAATAATTTCGTTATCGGCCATCAAAGCCCAATGTGATGCATATTGTGAAAGATCTGTAAAGTGCAGACGGTTGGTAACCTCTGCAGTACCCTTTTCTGCATTGAGCAGACGTACACTTACGGGCTGGGTAGTCCACTTTAACTGCAACATTTCAGGCTGAACTGTGCGGTCAGGCCATATACATCCGTAGGTACGCATGTTAGTACCAATGGTGAAGTATGTGCCTTCATCTCCATTGCCATCGAAAGTAAGGTATAACACAGCGTCTGCAGCACTGCCTTCGCCATCTGCCAGACATTTGTCGTAGATAGCTACGTTATCCATCTGTGCATCTGCAGTATAGATGGTCTGTGGGTCCTGAGCATGGTTTCCTGCAAATCTACCTATGTTGATAGGGTAAGGGAAGTTGCTTATTACTCCACGTTCTCCCTGCTGGTTACCACGACGATTACCTGTCTGTTGTCTTGCAGGAGTAGCTTCTGTGCCTTTCAGTTCTCCGTCTATGTAGAGTTTCATCTCCTGACCATCCCATGATGCTGTTATGTGGTGCCAGTTGCCAATCCAATTTTCCGGCAGATCTACGTTAAGAGCATGTTTTACACCTGTGTGCAGGTAGAACTGCAGGGATTCTTCGCCCTTCTGTACCACACCAAACTGAGCACTACCTTTGGTGATATATGGAGCTCCATCGTGTGTTCCGCTAAGTTTTCCCGGCTTAACATCAAAACTTATTGTAAGAGCATTACCTTTCAACTCTACGTTGTCGGCGCGATATACTTCTACCCACTCTTCGTGACCGCTCAGGCAGAGAATGCCATCTTCCACTTTTGCATTGCTCATCAGGTGAACAGGGGTGTTGTATGGAGAACTGTCTTTAAGCGGACGTATGCGTTCTGTCAGACCCGGGTTTACAAAGTCCCATATAGCACCACCCATCAGACGTGGATGACGACGTATAACTTCCCAGAATTCATCCATACCACCACCTGCATTACCTGCTACAGAGAGATATTCGTCCATGAATGATGGGCGTGGATCTTCTTCTTCAGGTGTCATGGCTGTGTTCATCTCCAGTTCGTATGGAGTAGGATAGCGTGGACCTATAATATCTTCGCCAGGATGAGCGTATGCATTACCACCATACATGTAGTAGCGAGTAGGATCGTACTTTTTACCCTCTTTTATAACCTCTGTAATAAGCGGACCTTCTCCACTTTCGTTACCTGCGCTCCAGAATAGTACAGATGGGTGGTTGCGGTCGCGAAGCACCATCTGGCGTACACGTTCCAGATACATCTCCTTGAAATCCTGATTGTTTGACAGATACTCTGTGGCATGTGCCTCATCGCCTGTCTCATCAATAATGTATAGACCATATTCATCTGCCAGTTCCAGATATTTGTTTACCGGAGGATAGTGTGAAATACGTACAGAATTGAAGTTGTGCTGCTTGAGTATCTCCATGTCCTTGCGGATAGTCTCTTCTGTAATAACGTGTCCCTGTTCCGGGTGCTGCATGTGGGTGTTGATGGAATTAACCTTGATTGGTTCGCCATTCAGATAGAATGTCTGGTTACGAATCTCTGTCTCTTTGAAACCCATGTTGCTGGTAATCTGCTGAACAGTCTCTCCGTTTTCTGCCAGCAATTCCAGTTTAAGTTTGTACAAAACAGGAGTTTCGCTGGTCCATTTTTCCGGATTTGATACCATTGATGATAGTTCCAGACTCTTCTTGCCCTTTCCGCTGACGCTGAACTTATCTGATACCATCTCTTTCACTTTGGCACCATTCTTATCGGTAAGAGTTGCGCGTACAGAGTAGGTGTTGCCATCTTCCTGATAACTCTTTACATCAACAGCAACCTTAAGGTTTGCATCTTTGTACTGTGCATCAAGGTCGGTTGTTACAAACCAGTCAAATAGACGAGTTTTAGGCGCTGCATATATAGTAACATCGTCACAGATACCTGCCAGACGCCAATAGTCCTGTCCCTCTAAATAGTAACCATCGCAATACTTTATTACGCATACAGCAATAGTGTTCTTTCCCTTCTTTATGAATGGGGTGATGTTATATTCTGCAGGTTCCTGACCACCTTCGTTATAACCTGCCTGTTGTCCGTTAATCCATACAAACGATGCACTCTGTGTCTTCTCCAAACGTAAGAAAACCTCTTTTCCTTCCCATGACGATGGAATGTTAAATGTCTTACGATACGCACCTGTAGGGTTGTATTCGCGTGGAACGTAAGGTGGGTTAGCCTTGAACGGAGCAGCTACGTTACGGAATATAGGGTCTCCATAACCTAACATCTCCCAGTT
>JAFYMP010000036.1 GCA_017556585.1 Bacteroidaceae bacterium | reverse complement strand
TGTATTTTTTTATGACCTTTATGTAAATGGTAAGATCGAAGGACGCTTCACCCTAAGCGAACTTATGAAGAAGATAGAGGAAATTCTATATGATGTTTGATGTTAATAATTCTAATTCCAGCGGTAAAACGCTTTGTGATTCCTGCAGATTTAAGCAGGAAAAGAAGGTAAAGTCAAAGAAAGTCGAAAGTTTTACTTATTGCCCTAAGTGGCTTGCGACTGTAGAAGGTGTAGGAGTGTGCAAGTATTATGAAGATAATGACAAACAGAACCTTTAACGATCTAATGCAGCAGTTGACTTCTCAGGCAGTAACTATCAATCAGTTACGAACCGAAAATAAGCGGTTAAAGAATGATATCAGATGTTTAAAGAATATAAATAGCCGTGATATCATTTTTCCTAATACAGATGAAAGGGGGTTAGGTGATCCTGATACACCCACTAATTTATCAGATAAGTATTTTTATTGATTTTCATTTATAGAAAGGAATTTACATTTATGTTTAATGAAAAATTTTCTCATGGTAAGAAGTTTAAGATCAATTCAGACGGTTTTGAGTTTACTACTCTTGACGCTTATGTATCAGAAAACGGTAATGACGTTATTCCGGTACAGGGCCTTTTTACTTACAAGGCTAAGTATGGTGTAAGACCTGTTCTTATCGGTAACAACCTTAAGATTCATTTGCCCGATCATTGTTTATCAGATGTAGAAGCGATCATGTATGATGACGAATGTGTAGCTGCTATCAATGCAGGTAAGTGCGGTTTTAAGCCTACTCAGTATGAAGATAAGAACGGTAAAACGAGAAATTCAGGTAACTTTATTGATATCTGATAATCAATAAATTATTATAAGTTGTAAGGCCGGTGTTATGCCGGCTTTACTTCTATAAGGGGGTACAAACATGGCAAGCAGTAAACCTTTTTTCGTAGACACTTTAACAGTAAATGAAATAGCTAACTTAGGTGATGAAGTATTAAATAGTTTAGATAAACGTGAACTATCACGTGCCTTAAGAACTATGTCATTAGCAGCTAATAAAAGAATAAACAGACTTCAGAAAAACGCTGAAGTCATTACTGATTCAAAAGGTAATGTAACATATAAAGATATAAGCGGTAAAGGTATTGACTTTGAAGCCTTATATTATACAAAAGGTAAAAAATTCGGTTTAGGACGTGGTAAACATTCTCGTAATGAAATATATAAAGAATTTGCCAAAGTAAGAAACTTTATCAATGCACCTTCTATTACTATTTCAGGTGCTATTAAATTAAGGCAAAAAAGGGAACGTGCATTATTCTCTAAAACACGTGAACAATTAACTGAAGGTTTAAGTGAAGCTGAAGCTGAATTATTAGTATCTGATCTCGATTCACTTATGAGTGATATCTATTCTGAATTCCATAAATGGAAAGAAGAATATAGCATGGAAGGCGGTTATACTAAAGAACAGGGTAAACGTGTTCTTAAGATGTTAACAAGACGTGTTTATAATAAGGGAATGTCATTAGAAGCCGCTCGTGCAGATGTAGAAAAGTATTATGATAAAAAATATGAACGTAATAAATCTAATGAAATTGATGTGCCTGTAGAAGATTCTACAGACGCTTGGGACGCTTTACAAGATTCAGAAAATAAAAACGATTGGATATAAAAAATGTTTGAACTACACGATAAAGTGTGGTACTCGGTACAGGATACATTATTTTTTGAAGATTTGTTTACCTATAAGACAATTAATACTACTAAACAGGTTACATACTATAATGATGTAATTGCTTTCGATATAGAAACATCTTCATTTAATGAAGATGTAGAAGATTATAGGGACGATCAAGTTTATAAATATCTGCTGGGTACTAAAATTAAAATTGATAATAGAATATATACTGAATTTCCTGATTTTAATGATATCAGGCGGTCTTTATTTGGACGTATATATTTTTCTAAAAGTGAAGGTATAAGTATTGATAGTTTATATCATGATCTTAATTCACATTTTCCTTACTATTTTTCAGATGATATTATTAACCCTTATGATGAATTAGAGCAGATAATTGCTGTATTCTATGCTAATTCACCTGATAATGAAGAACATGATACTAAACGTGCTTTAATGTATGTTTGGCAAATAGCTATTAATGGTACCGTTATAATAGGCCGTACCTGGGACGAATTCATTAGTCTGCTTAATCAGATAAGCAGTTATTTTGACTTATCTCCGGATAAGCGAATGATTATATATGTGCATAATCTAAGTTTTGAATTCGCATTTTTAGAACATCTTTTAGAGTGGGAAAAAGTTTTTGCAATTTCTACCCGAAAACCTATATATGCCTTAACTAAAAATGGTTTTGAATTCCGATGCAGTTATCTGTTATCTAACTTATCACTTGCTAACGTAGGTGAAAGTTTAAGAAAATATAAAGTACATAAATTAGTAGGTAATCTCGATTATGAATTAGTAAGACATTCAGAAACACCTTTAACTAAAAAGGAAATTCAATATATTATTAATGATGTTTTAGTTGTTTCAGGCTATATTAAGGAACAAATGGAACAAGATGGTAACAATATAACAAAATTGCCTTTAACTGCAACCGGTTATTGTCGTAATTATGTTCGTAAGAATTGTTTAGTCGGATCCAATAAACAGGAACAATTTAATAAATATCATGAAATGATACGGCATTTAACTATTTCCGGTCCTGAAGAATATAATCAAATGGTTAGAGCTTTCGCCGGCGGTTTTACGCATTGTTCTACGAGATTTTCAAATAGAAACGTATACCAAGTCGATTCATTCGACTTTACTTCATCATATCCTTATGTATTATGCAGCGAACAATATCCAATGAGTAAAGGACAATTAGTAAAAGTAACATCTTATAAGGAACTTAATCATTATTGTAAATTATACTGCTGCATATTTGATGTTAAATTTATAGGTTTAGAACCTATATATATTAATGAGAATTATATTTCTGTTTCAAAATGTTTTAAGGTTGAAAACGGTGAATATAAGCGGTTAACGGATAAGGATAAAGAAACATATAACTTTGTTACTAATAACGGTAGAGTAGTAGGTGCTGATGAATTAAACATAACTATTACTAATATTGATTATGAAATAATAGCTAAAACATATATCTGGAAAGAAATAAAGATAGGTAATTTCAGGATATATAAGAAAGATTTTTTACCTAAAGAAATAATACAATCAATCTGTAAATTATATAAAGATAAGACTTCTTTAAAAAATGTTTCAGGTATGGAAGATTTCTATACAAAAGGTAAGCAGCTTTTGAATAGCACCTACGGGATGATGGTTACATCTATTCTTATGCCTATACATTCTTATAATGAATTCGGCTGGCAAATAGAACACAAAGAAGCTGCTGCAGAATTAAAAAAATATAATAAATCTAAAAAGCGATTCCTTTACTACCCATGGGGTATATTTTGTACTGCTTATGCTCGTAAAAATCTATGGACCGGTATTTTAGCTTTTGGAGATGATTATATATATTCTGATACAGATAGTATTAAAGCGATCAACGCAGAAAAACATACTAATTATATAAAAGCCTATAATCGCATGGTTGAAAGAAAGTTGAAAATAGTAGCAAAAAGGTATGACATTCCTTTCGATAATTTCAAACCAAAAACCATAAAAGGTGTAGAAAAACTTTTAGGTGTTTGGGATAAAGAAACTAATAAAAAATGGAAATGTTTTAAAAGTTTAGGTGCTAAACGATATCTTATTCTTACGGCTGATAATGAACTTACATTAACCGTATCAGGTGTTAACAAAAAAGAAGCTATACCATATATAATAAAGAAGTATGGTAAATATGGTGCTTTTAAGGCCTTTACTGAAGATTTAAAAATACCTGCAGATCATACAGGAAAATTAACTCATTATTATCTTGATGAACCTATGCGTGGAGAAGTTACAGACTATTTAGGTAAAACAATAAAATACAAAAGTTATTCGGGCATTTATCTTGAAAAAGCAGAATATTGTTTCTCTATTGAAGGTTTATACCTGGATTATTTAAAAGAAGTACAGGGGGTTATTTACTAATGAAATATTATAACATGAAAAAATTACTTAATACCGGCGGTAGATATCTTATATGCTTCGGTGAAAGATCAAACGGTAAGACATTTCAAAGTCTTTTATTTGGATTATCAGAATATATTAAACATGGTAATAAAGTAGCTATTATCAGACGATTCAGGGAAGATTTCAAAGGTAAACGCGGTAGTGCATATTGGGATAATCTTTGTTTTGACGGTGAAGGTAAAAATCATGTAAAAGAATTAACTAATGGTAAATATGATTCCATTACTTATTATGCCGGTAAATGGTTTTTGGCTTATTACGATCATGATGAAGAAAAATATATAACTCAACCTGAACCATTTGCTTATGCTTTCGCATTAACTGAAATGGAACATGAAAAAGGTAATACTTATGCAGTAGGTACTATTATATTCGATGAATTCATGACCAGAACTAATTATCTGCCGGATGAATTCGTTTTATTCATGAACACCTTAAGCACCCTCATTCGATCACGTGATACTTTAAACAGTCAACCCATAAGGGTTATAATGTGTGCTAATACTATTTCACAATATTGCCCGTATTGGGAAGAAATGGGATTAACTAATATACGCAGAATGAAAAAAGGTCAAATAGACATATATAACTATGGTGATTCAGGACTTAAAGTAGCTGTTGAATATTGTGATAGTCCTAATACCTTTAAACCTTCAGATGTATATTTTGCTTTTGATAATCCTAAACTTAAGATGATTACCGGCGGTGCATGGGAATTAGATATATATCCACATCTTCAAAATAAATATTCTGAAAAGGATATTAAGTTTATATATTTTGTAAAATTTCAAGAACATATTTTACAATGTGAAATTGTAGTAAGGGATAATGAAGCATTTACATTCATACATAAAAAGACAACACCTTTAAAAGCTGAAGATAAAGATATCATATTCACTACTGAAGCTGATCAGAGAGCAAACTACTTAGGCCGATTAACTAAACCATTAACTAAGGCCGGTAAGAAGATATTATACTTCTTTGCTAACAATAAGGTATTCTATCAATCTAACGAAGTAGGCGAGATCATGCAACATTATCTTAATTGGAGTAACAACCTACTTAAGTAGTTTTACAATACTACGTAAGTAGGTGTATAATCGTATTACTGAAGCAGTCAACCACTTCAGACATCTTTGTTTACGAACAGGCCTATCGCTTATGCGGTAGGTCTGTTCGTTTGTGCTAACTTATATTAGTACCAATAAACACCATGACAATCAACCTATTTTGTGTATCGAACGTGGGCCGGGCAGCGATCACTACCAGGTCCTTAATTTAAGTTGTAGTCACGGAGGTGGGGGGAGGAGGACAC
>JAFYMP010000035.1 GCA_017556585.1 Bacteroidaceae bacterium | reverse complement strand
TGCACTTTTTTTCATTGTTTTTAATATTAAAGGTTGATTTTCAAATTATTAAGTATTGTTTGCAATGTGGCAGGAGTAATCTGCTGGTTGCTGTCGCTTAAAGCAATATCAGGATTGTTGTGAACCTCTACAAACAGACCTGCGTAGTTCCTGCTCAATGCTGTCTCTGCAATGGGTAGTATCAGTTCTCTGCTACCGCCTATATGACTTGGGTCGCATAGAACAGGCAGTTCCGGTATTCTGTTGTGCAGTTCAGCAGCTATCTCCCAAATAGGGGTGTTTCTATAGGTGGTATCACCGTATGTGCTGAAACCTCTGTGTATAGCAGCCACTCTGTTAATGCCGGCTAATGAAAGACGTTCCAATGCGCCAATCCATAGCTCAATATCCGGATTGATGGGGTTCTTTACCAATACGGGAATGTCTGTGCCTTTTAGGCTGAGGGCAATATCTTGCATTGCAAATGGACTGGCTGTGGTACGTGCGCCCAGCCAAAGAATATCTATGCCGTTTTCAAGTGCTTTCTCTACATGATATGGATTGGCAACCTCTATAACGCATTTCATTCCGGTCTCTTCTTTTACCCTTTTAAGCCATTTCAAACCCAATTCGCCAATACCTTCGAATGTATTTGGTCTGGTACGTGGTTTCCAAATACCTGCGCGAAAAATTTTTATGCCCATTTGGCTTAATTGCGAAGCAGTTTCAAGAAGCTGTGCTTCCGATTCTGCACTGCAAGGGCCGGCTATCACCACCTTTTTGCCTTGGGCGTTTAATTCTTCTATTGGTTTAATTTCTATCATAATTATATTTTTTATTCAGTACTAATTTACCCTCTTCTACATGAATGGTCTCCTCTTGTGCCATCTTGTGAAGAACGGTTTCTATGTGGCTTTTTTCAAATGGTAACATATAAATCTGTTCGGCAGATGCTTCGCTGTCTGATAGTACATCTTCTATCATATTGCTTATAAATTTGTACTCTCCGCGTTTTAAACCTGTATCGTCTTTCTCTAAACAGAGGTCGCAGTGCACACAGGGCTTTGTCTGCTTTTCGCCGAAATATTCCAGCAGAATGGCGCTTCTGCAACCTGTCTTTCTGGTTACGTATTCGCTCATACTGCCTATTCTTTCTATGTATTCCTGTTTTCGGTCTGTATATATATCGTCTGCAAAGTTCAGCATATCTGTCTCTACTCTGTTTCTTTTCCAGGTAATGACAGGAGTTCTGCGAGAAGGTACATACTTTAAAATGCCTTGATGCTGCATATCTACAAACCTTTGGTATAGTTCACGTTTGCTTATGCCTACGTGTGAATAAATAAACTTTTCGTCTATAAAAACTTCGTCAGAAAACAGCCCGCTGTAATTGCGCAAAACGGTATTCAGAATGTTTTCGTTTATGCTGTCTTGTTCTCTTGTTTTGTAAAGATCTTCTCGTGTGGAGGTTATGCGCAGTCTGGCTGAATAGTCTATTTCGTCAATATATTCTATATACCCCATTCGTGTAAGAATGCGTAAGGCACTCTCTGTAGGTATAATAGGCAATGAATATTGTTGGCAAAACTCTGCCAATGAGAATCCGTATGTACAACCTTCGCCGTCGCCCATAGCCATCTGGTAGTAATACGATAACTTTTCGTAAACTTTGCGAATGTAATCTTTTTCAGGGAATTGATCGCTTATGCGCTTTTTTATCAGTCTTTTGTCGCCGGGAGAATGTAGTAGGGTGGCGTATGAACGTCTGCCATCTCTGCCGGCTCTACCTGCTTCCTGAAAATATGCCTCTATGGAATCGGGCATATCAATATGAATTACCACCCTTACATCGGGCTTGTCAATACCCATTCCAAATGCGTTGGTGGCTACTACTATTCTGTAGAGATTTTCGGTCCACTCCTGTTGTCTTTTGTCTTTTACTTCCGGATCTAAACCGGCGTGATAAAAGGTAGATGATATGCCAATGCTGTTCAGGTATTCCGATATCTCTTTAGTCTCTTTTCTGTTTCTTACATAGACTATTCCGGAACCGCTTACCTTGCTGAGTATATGTTTTAACTCTTCGTATTTGTTTTCGGTATCTCTTACTACATACGATAAGTTATCGCGAACAAAACTCATTCGGAACAGATTCTTCTCTTTGAAACCTAATTTATCCTGTATGTCGTCAGTAACTTTTGGAGTGGCGGTAGCTGTAAGAGCCAATACCGGTACTCCCAGCAGAGATTTGCGTATCTCGGCAATATTCAGATATGCAGGACGGAAATCGTAGCCCCATTGCGATATACAGTGTGATTCATCTACTGTAATAAGGCAAACGTTTATAAATCTGAGCTTTGCCAAAAAAAGTTCAGAAGAGAGTCGTTCCGGCGATATGTACAGAAACTTGTAATTGCCATAGACGCAGTTTTCCATTGTGGCTATTATCTGGTCACGACGCATCCCTGTGTATATGGCTGCTGCTTTAATGCCTCTGTCGCGCAGGTTGCGTACCTGGTCTTTCATTAACGCAATCAGCGGGGTAATAACAAGACATACTCCTTCCATAGCCATAGTGGGCACTTGGAATGTAATACTTTTGCCTCCTCCTGTAGGCATCAATCCAAGTGTATCTTTACCGCTTCCTATGCTTTCTATGATATCTTGCTGTATCCCACGGAAACTGCTATAACCCCAATACTGTTTGAGTATGTCCAGGTACTCCATTGAAACTGATGTTGTATGCTACAAAGGTAAATTGGGTTTTATACTCTCTATTTGTAGTAGCACATCGCCTCTACGGAAGTTGTTCTCTTCTATGTAATAGCAGATGTTGAATGAACGTTTTGTCTTTATGTAGTTCAAATGTTTGCTCTGTCCAAATGCTATTCCATTAAGAGGATGACCGCTCTTGCTGTCTATCAGTTCTAATTTGATATGCTCCTGTCCGCGTCCTACAACCTTACTTGTACCGTAGTCATATACATTGCGGGTACAGAATACCGGTTTCTGGTTATCCGGACCAAATGGCTGAAACTTTCTCAAATCTCTAAAGAATTTTGGAGTGATATCCTTAAAGTCTATTTCGGCATCTATGTCTATTGAGGCCTCTATCTGATCAGGCTCAATATGGCCGGCTACATACTCTTCCAGACGACGTTTGAATTCGGGAACATTCTCTATTTTTAACGATAATCCCGCAGCGTAAGTGTGACCGCCAAAGTTTTCAAGCAGATCTTTACAGCTCTCTATGGCTTTATAGACATCGAATCCCGATACCGAACGTGCAGAACCGGTTGCCAAATTTCCTGTCTTTGTAAGTACTATGGCAGGGCGATAGAAGATTTCGGTAAGTCTGGATGCAACTATACCAATTACTCCGCGTTTCCAATTTTCATTGTACAGAATAATGGCATTCTGGTGCTGTCCCTCTTGTTCCAACGCCTTTACAATTTCGTTGGCCTCTTCTGTCATCTCCTTATCGTCTTTCTTTCTGTCGTCGTTCTCCTGATCTATTTTTGCTGCAAGTTCCAAAGCTCTGTTGTAATCTTGTTCTACCAATAGATCTACAGCTTTTTTACCACTGCTCATACGGCCTGCAGCATTCAGACGTGGACCTATCTTAAAGACGATGTCATTGATGGTTAATGTCTTGTCGCCTAATTTACATACCTGTATAATGGCACGTAAGCCAATACTTGGATTGCTGTTTAGCTGTTGCAAACCATAGTATGTGAGCACACGGTTCTCTCCCATAATAGGTACTATATCTGATGCTGTGCTTATAGCTACAAGGTCTAATGACGGAATAAGTTCTGTAAACGGAATTTCGTTTGATAGGGCAAAAGCGTGCATTAACTTAAAGCCTACACCACAACCCGACAGATGTTTGAACGGGTAGGTGGAGTCTTCTCTTTTTGCATTGAGAATAGCCACTGCCGGCGGTAGTTCATCGTCGGGAACGTGATGGTCACAAACTATGAAGTCTATGCCCTTGTCTTTTGCATACTGTATCTCTTGGATTGCTTTTATGCCACAATCCAATACTATCACAAGTTTTACACCTGTGTTGAACGCATAATCCACACCCTGATAAGAGACTCCATATCCTTCGTTGTAACGATCCGGAATGTAGTAGTCAAGGTTGGTGTATCTGCGTCTTAAAAAATTATACACCAATGCTACGGCTGTAGTGCCGTCTGCATCGTAATCGCCGTAAACCAGAATTCTTTCGTTGTTTTCGATAGCGCTGTTTATGCGATCTACCGCTTTATCCATATCCTCCATAAGTAGAGGATCTAACAGCTCTTTAAGCTGTGGATTGAAGAATTGCTGTACTTCGGCTTCGCTCTTTAAACCCCTTTGTATGAGTAACTTGCAGAGAATTGGGCTTATTCCAATCTTTCTGGAAAGGGCCTCTGCCTCCTCCTTAAGTTCAGATGTCGGGGGCTGGTAGTTCCATCTGAAGTTCAT
>JAFYMP010000034.1 GCA_017556585.1 Bacteroidaceae bacterium | reverse complement strand
CACTGAGTCAAATATTAAGATATGGCCACATATTCTCTTCCCATATTTGACGGATATTTATAACACAAAACTACTCTTTTCTTTCCAGAAGTTTAGTACTTTTGCAAAAAAAGAAGATATCTGTCAATGAACATTAATTCCATTCCTGCATTCGAAAAGTGTTACATTATGCAACACGATGACATACAACGTTTTGCCGCCACGCTTGCTGATGGTTTCAGCCAGTATGGTATGTTCAATCACATTTGTTACGGAAAATATGGCCATGACATAATGCGCCTGTTTTGGGAGGTATCCCTTAACCTTCTCCCCGACAATGCCATCTGCATAGCCGACAGCAAGGATGCCAATTCCGTACTGGCCTATATCCCTCCAAAAAGCAAAGAACCAGGCTTATTCGATTATGTAAAAGCAGGCGGAATGAAAATGTTTTTCAGGTTCGGAATCAGAAGAATCATCAGATTGATACGTTTTGAAATCGAAATAGAAAAAGTAGTAAAACGAAACAGAACCGCTAATGATGGCTACCTGATGTCCTTTGCCACACGTTTGGACAAACAAGGACAGCACTATGGGAAACCCCTGATGAATGCCCTCCTGAATTATCTCGATGCTTCAGGCGAAAGCTGCTATCTGGAAACCCTTAAAGCAGAAAATGTAGCATTATATCAACACTTCTCATTCCAGCTTAAGGAACAGATAGCCACCCTGGGGAATCTCACAATATATGCGATGCAGCGCCCCGGCAATCCTACAATTAAATAAGTTACAAGCAAGAAGATATACAATGATTAAAAATTTGATTTTTGACTTTGGAAAAGTACTGGTTGACTATGATTTTGAAGCATTCTTCCGGAAAAACATTCCAGATGCCGACAGATGCAAAGAGTTGACACCCCTGCTCTACAACGAAAACCTTCAGCAGGTATTGGACAGAGAGATTAAACCCTTCAATGAAATATTGGAAGACATCATCAAACAATACCCCTCATTTGAAAAAGAGATAAGGATGTTCAGCGAACATTATCCTGAAATAGTAATAGATGAGATAGAGGGCATGCGTGAACTGCTTATCCAGTTGAAAAACGATGGTTACAAACTCTACGGACTGACCAACTGGTGCAGCAAAGTATATCAGACACTGGAAAAATTTGAAATATTCAGATTGCTGGACGGATATATCATCTCATCAGAAGAAAAAGTAACAAAGCCAGAACCGGAAATTTACCAGATACTCTTCAATAAATTCAACCTTCGCCCAGAAGAATGTATCTTTACAGACGACAGAGAAGATAACATACTTGGAGGCCGGGCAATGGGCATGGAAGGCATCGTCTTCAAAAATGCCAAACAATACAAAGAAGAACTCATGGCAGAAATTGCCAGACACAGCAACAAAAAGTAAAACCGGCACAAAAATGAGCATAGACATGGAGTTGAAGATAGAGACCGGCAACATATCACATTCAGAAGCTATTACACGTTTCCAGATAGATATGGCAATGGAATCGGAAGTTTCTCTTTCATAGTAGAGCTACCACTATATCACTTTGTGCCAAAAATTCTGTCGCCGGCATCGCCCAGACCCGGAAGAATATAGTTTTTGTCATTCAACCCTTCGTCCAGTGCCGCCAGATAGATATCCACATCAGGTATCAGAACAGGCAGAAACCAGTATCGTTTATTCATATTTTAAGTTTTATAATTACAGTCGCAAATGTATTGATTTTTATCCACCAAAAAAAGAACTTCTGCTTCTGGCGGCAGCACTGTTTCTGAAAAGCAACAGAAATCTGTACGACTGGTTGCTTAGTGGCATCTGCAGAAAACAGTTGCCGGTTCCTGATCAATCTTTCCAGACAAAATTAAAGTTGATGGATTCACCACCATCCACCACTATGCTTTGACATTACTGAATGAGATTGATCCAAAAAGTATTCGGCAATAACCTTACCTATGCCCTGGGAGGTCCCTGTAATCAGCACTTTCATTATATATCACTTAGCTGGTTCCCACTTGCAACGAACAGGAGATACTATAGCACCCTCTTCCTTAAGTTGTTTCATAGCCTTATCAACCTCTTTACGGTCCAGTCCGCCAAGTTCAGCTATCTTTCCTGCATTCACAGGTTCACCGGCCTCTTTCATTACTGCCAGTACTTTTTCCTTTACTTCCATAACTTACAAATTTAAATCTTAATACTTTTCAAATATTCAGTTTCAAATATAACACTAAAAATCAATTTATGCAGTATATAGTTCCATTTACATTGAGAAAAGAAAAAAATAATTTTGTTACCATACCGGCAAACACTAATTTTGCGCTCTACAAAATTCAATTGACATTAACAGACTATTGTAATTATTTAAATAATGGAGACAACAATAAACAGTTTTATAGATTGGATGGCCAAAACAGGTATTCCTATTACACATTCCATAACCATAACACGTATAATAGCTATAGTTCTTATACTGGTAGCTGCATTAATTGTTGATAAGATATGCAGAAAAATAATAATTCCTGCCATACGCAAAATAACTGCAAAAACGGAATCGGACCTGGATAACCATATTCTGAGTGATGAGGTGCTGAACAACATCTGCAGACTGGTTCCCCCTATAGTCATTGCTGCCTTAACCCCATACGCTCTGTTCACAGCACCGATGCTTCAGACTTTTATTATGAAGTTCTGCTGGATATACATAACTATAGTAAGCGTAATGCTGGTTTGCTCAGTAATAACATCGCTATACAATATCTCAAATCAAAATGAAAAGCTTAAGGAACATTCGCTGAAGAGTTTCTACCAGATGTTCAAACTGGTTGCCATCTGCATAGGTGCCATTATAGTTATAAGCACACTGATAGACAAAAGTCCAAAGATTATTCTTACAGGTTTGGGTGCAGGTACAGCTATCCTGATGCTGGTTTTTCAGGATTCTATAAAAGGTCTGGTGGCAGGAATACAGCTTATGGCTAACGATATGCTTCGCCCTGGCGACTGGATTACAGTTCCTAAACATGGTGCCGATGGCGATGTGCTGGAGGTTTCACTCACTACCGTAAAGGTTCGCAACTGGGACAAGACCATTGTTACTGTTCCACCTTACGCACTTGTAAATGAATCTTTTCAGAACTGGCGAGGTATGTTTGACATAGGTGGCAGACGCATAAAGCGTTCCATCAATATAGATATGAACACTATACGTTTCTGTACCACAGAAGAGCTGGAAAACTTTAAGAGACAGCCATGGATGGAGGGTTTTGAAGCGACTGGAAATAAAGAGGTTAATCTCTATATCTTCCGTCATTATCTGGAATACTATCTGCACAACCACCCAAAAGTGAGCAAGGAACTTACCATGACTGTACGTCAGCTACAACCTACAGCACAGGGTATGCCGGTAGAACTCTATTTCTTTTCTGCCGATACTGCATGGCTGAAATATGAAAGCCTGCAGGCCGAAGTATTTGAACATATTCTGGCTATGTTGCACACCTTTGGTCTGAAAGTCTTCCAGAGCCCGTCAGGTACCGACATAAAAAATTTCCAGCAGTAGTAAACCTACTGCCGGAAACAATATTGTCTGGTTTCTCACTTACAAGTGATGATATTGGCATTGCGTATGTTCCGTACCATATTGGGTATCCCAAATAGATAACATCGTACTTTGAAATGTCAGATTTAAGTGCCTTGAGTTTTGGCAGTGTGCCTGCCTGACGCTCCTTACCCACTCTATCTATGGTCTCTGCGTATGTTCCTGAATAAGGATTCTCCAGCTCTATTGCCTCAATATCGGCACCAAGCAACTGCTGTATCTGCTGTGCCACCTGTTCTGTTGCGCCTGTCTGCGAATAGTACAGAACAAGTTGCTTTGAGCTACCATTCTTAGCTCCGCACGATGCGAACAGAAATGCTCCTACAGCCATTGCTGCAATCATCAAATAACGTTTCATCTTCTTCATTTTCAATTATATATTAACTATCAATTTAACCGGTTATACTCATTTACTACAGAGGTTTTTTACCAACTGTTCTATAGCTTCCATATCTGCCTGGTGCATTGTACTGCGCAGTGTAACAACAGGCTCTATAATATCCACCTGTTTCATCTTCTCCACCATTTCACGCATTACCCTGCCGGAAACCGGCGCCCATGAACCATTCTCTATAATTCCTACTGTTCGTTGCTGATAACTCTTAATCTGCAGACGATACAGGAAATCATGCATTGGAGTAAATAGTCCACCATCATAACTGGATGCTGCCAATACCATTTTGCTATATCTGAAAGCTGTTGCCACCACCAGGGATTTATCTTCTCTGGTTAAATCGGCGACAGCCACATTTACCCCCCTGTTACGCAGTTCCCGGGCCATATGAGATGCTGCCCTGGCCGTACCTCCATAAATAGAGGCATAAGCTATAAACACGCCATCTATTTCCGGTTTGTAACTACTCCATGTATTGTAAAGGTCTATGTAATACGATAAATTTTCATCCAGTACCGGGCCATGCAACGGAGCAATAATCTCCACATCCAGTGCAGATACCTTTTTAAGAAGTGCCTGCACCTGCACTCCATATTTTCCAACTATATTGATATAGTACCTGCAAGCTTCGTCCGCCCACTCCTGCTCTCTGCACAACGCTCCGAACTTACCAAACGCATCGGCAGAAAAAAGAACCTTCTCTGCTGATTCATAGCTAACCATTACTTCTGGCCAGTGCACCATCGGAGCTGCATAGAATGTCAGTTCATGCTTTCCCAATGGCAAAACATCGCCCTCTTTGACAGCCATGGTCTTTACACCAGCCAGTTCCGTTTCAAAAAACTGAGGAAGCATCTGTATTGCTCTGGCACTTGCCACCACTGTTACATCCGGATATTTTTCTACAAATGCTGCTATTCCGGCTGAATGGTCAGGCTCCATGTGATGCACAACAAGATAATCGGGTTTACGTCCCTGCAGTTCACACTGCAAACTGGAGATCCATTCATCTGTCCTGCGCTTATCTACACAATCCATCACTGCAATCTTGTCGTCCATTATAAGATAAGAGTTGTACGATACTCCATCAGCCAGCGGATATTGACTCTCAAACAGATCCAGTTCCAGATCGTCAACACCTATGTATTTAATATCCAAACTTTTCATAATTCGTCCCTTAAATAAAATCTTCTCTCTTCTGAAACGCATACTATATGCACAACGAAGAGTATTTACAAATGTATGAATTATTTTTCACATCACACTGTACAAAGCGACCATTCCTGTTTAATAGGTTTTTTTATTAACTTTGCAGAGAATTTATCTCTTTATATTAATATGTTTTTAGGACTCAGTTTGGCGGCATGGTTTGTCGTATTCGTGGTATTGTTGGTGTTTGTGTTGCAGATATGCACTAAGTTACCTTCCGATTTTGTCTTTTTAGGCGGAATGGCTATGTTATTGGTAAGTGGAGTTATTCCTGCCAGTTCCATATTAGGAGGTTTTTCCTCTTCCACAGTGGTGCTGATAGGTGTACTGTTTGTGGTTATCTGCGGATTGGTACAGACAGGTTTTATGCAGTGGGTGGTACGTCACTGTCTGGGTTCACCAAAAACCTATAACAAAGCTATTATGCGACTGATGTTCCCGGTAGCAGCACTCAGTTCCTTTTTGAATAACACAGCTGTAGTTGCCCTGTTTACCGGAGTAGTTCGCCTGTGGGCAAAGAAATTAGGCATATCACCTTCAAAACTGCTTATACCTTTAAGCTACGCTTCCGGTATGGGTGGTATTTGTACACTAATAGGCACCCCACCAAACCTGCTTATTTCCGGATTCTACACAGAAGAGACAGGAATAGCTTTAAGCATATTCACTCCCACTCTGGTAGGTCTGGTATGTTTGGTAGTAGGAGTAATATCTGTGGTGGCGTTGAAGAATCTTATTCCGGAACGTCAGTCTCCTGAAGACGCTTTGCAGGGAATAGGCGATTATACTATGGAGCTAATGGTTCCTACTATGTCTTCTTTAGTGGGAAAGACTCTTAAAGAGGCAGGTTTGGATAAAGTCAACGGTGGTCATCTGATTGAGATAATTCGCATGGACCGAGAGGTGATAACTGTTATAGACGATGAAGAGTTTATATTTGGTGGTGACCGTCTGATCTTTTCCGGCGATGTAGAAAAGATTCTTGCATTACGAGATGAATATCAATTGGTTAATGCCACACACCATATTTTCTCATTAGATGAAATAGAAAAGAACCGCAAACTGCAAATGGTAACTGTAGGTTTTAGAAGTTCATTCATAGGCACACGTATGTGCGACACAATGTTTGAAGAAGAGAACGGTTTGGTTCTTGTGGCCATTGCAAGAGAAGGAGAAGTGGTAAAAGGCAGCCCCAGAGAGGTAGAGATGAAGGCAGGCGATACTCTGCTGATAGAGAGTTCTCAACAACATAGAAAAAACAATTTTTCCAAGTACGATTTAATAGAGCAGGAATCTGCTTCACTATACAAACCGGACAAGCGCACTCTATATTCATCACTCATTATGATTGCAATGATTGCGGTCTCTTCTTTGGGTTATCTTACATTATTACAAGCGGCTTTCATTGCAGCCTTTGCTATGATTATTTGCCGTTTCTGTACCATTAACCAAGCAAGAGAGAGTATTGATTGGAGTCTGCTTATGATATTTGCAGGTAGTATTAGTCTGGGTACTGCCATACAGGAGACTGGAATAGCCGAATGGATTTCACAAGGCATTCTGACTGTATGTAATGGAAACCCAATAATAGCATTGGCAGGCATCTGCTTAGTAGGAACCTTCATTACGGAATTTACCAGTAACACAGCAACTGCAGCCATATTCTTCCCTATAGCCTATCAGACAGCTGTGAATCTGGACGTTAATCCACTCACATTCTGTGTAGCGCTGATGATTGCAGTATCTTCCAGTTTTGCTACCCCGATAGGTTCGCCTACACACATGATTGTCTATGGTCCGGGTGGTTATCGTTTTTCCGATTTTGCCCGCATTGGTATTCCTATGAATTTTATAATATGGATAACAAACATATTGATAACCTTACTTTTATTCCCTCTGTAATTAATTTAAAGAAACTATAAACTGTTAACTATGGAAGTAAAGATTTTAGAACAGAATAATGAAAAGGTAGTCCTTATTACAGGACGCCTGGACACTGTCACTTCTCCCGAACTGGAAAAGGCAGTCAGCGCTATTTGGTCCGAACCAGCTATCACATTGGTATTTGATTGTGAACAGATGGAGTATATCAGTAGTTCCGGTTTGCGCGTAGTTCTGTCTGCACACAAGAAAGTAACCGCTGCAGGTGGAAAATTCATTTTGAGAAACCTGAACAGCGAAGTTCGTTCAGTTATTGACTTGACTGGTTTCTCACGAATAATAACAATAGAATAAAACAACCGGATAGAATTACGGCTTACTACACAACATTGCAGTAAGCCGTAACTGTTATTTATAATCTCTTTTCCAGTGTAAGAACATTCTTTCCATCAATACGTTCATATTTCACTTCGTTCATAATCTGACGTATCAGGAATATTCCCAACCCTCCTATTGGCCTGTCATCGGCAGATAATGTAATATCTGCATCGGGAGCCTTTGTGGGATCGAATTCAAGTCCGGTATCGGTAAGTACAAATACTATAGAACCTTCTAACAGTTTTGCAGATAGATATATTGATTGATGTTCCTCTTTTGGATAGGCATAGTTTATTACATTTACCACTGCCTCTTCCAGTACAAGATTAAGATTGAATACGACATCGGGCGATAGCGAGAAATCTTCTCCTATCTCTTCTATAAACTGTGCAAGTTTGCTTATTTCAGCAATATCGTTTGCAAAAATGATTGACTTTTCCATAATCATTAGCAGTATTTTAAACACATTATTGTTATATCATCACTTTGTTCTGCTCCATCTGCATGATGCTGAACCTCTGCAAATGTATAGTTTATAAGTTCATTTGGTTCCATTGCAGATTTAAAATTAAGCAAAGCAATCAGTCTTTCGTCTCCAAACAGTTGCTTGCTGTTATTCTCTGCTTCACTTACACCATCTGTAAACATATACAGCATATTCTGTTTGCAGAATGCCATCTCTTGACCTTGGTAAGGATAACCGCCAAACAGACCTAACGGAAGGTTTGGAACTACATCTACAGGATATACTTTTCCGCTGTTTTCTATTACCAACGGAGCGTTGTGGCCTGCATTACAGTATTTCAGTTGTCCCGATTTTAAATCCAAAATACCAAGAAAAGCTGTGCAGAACATATTTGATTCGTTACCATCGGCCAGCGAATCGTTTAGTGATGCCATTATCTCTTCCGGATTATCAGAATGAGATGCTATAGACCTGAACAGACGGCAGGTTACAGCCATAACTAACGATGCAGGTATTCCCTTTCCGGAAACATCGCCTATGATAAAGTATAGTTTCTCGTTTTCTATAAAGAAGTCGTAAAGATCGCCTCCAACCTCTTTCGCAGGAACCAGTTTAGCTGACAGTTCCAAATCGTCACGTTCCGGAAATGGTGGGAATAGTTTTGGTATCATTCCCATCTGAATGGCATGGGCTATTCGCAGTTCGCTCTCAATTCTCTCTTTGTTTGCAGTTGTGGTTTTAAGTTCCTCCATATACTGCACCAGAGATTGCTGAAGATAGCCAAATGAATCGTGTAACTCTCTGAGTTCGTCATTTGAACGTATCTGTGGAAGTTCTGCCGTAAAATCACCTTTGGCTATTTTCTTGGCCACATCAGAAAACTTTTCAATAGGTGCCACCACCTTACGTATTCCGTTGTAGTTCAATACAATCATCAGCAACAGTGCTATTACACCCAATATTATCAGCATGGCTCTCAGAACCCTTACCTGCATATAGAGTTCGCTTCTGGGGCATACTATGGCAACAGTCCATTGTGTAGTCTCTACAGGAGAATAAAAGACAAAGAACTTATCGTCTTTCTTGGTTCTAAGTACTTCGCCTGCCCTGCCGTTTATAATATCGTCCTGCAACTTTACCAGCGATTCATCTTTATCACCATAGGTTGATGAAAATATAGTTTCGTTAAGTATCAGGTCGTGATCCGGATGTACTATAAATGATGCGTTACGGCTTACCATAAGGTTGTATGATGTCTCAAAAGCCTGAATCTGACCAACCAGATCTGTAAGCCATTCAAGTGAAAGGTCTGCTGTAATTATGGCATAAAGCTTTCCATCACTATCGTACAGAGGTTTGGAATAGGTGGTCATCATCTTTTCACCTCCGCCATCATCGTAATATGGTTCACTCCAATAGGGTTTGTTAAGTAATTTGGGAATCTGATACCAATCCATATAATGATAATCGTAAGTATCGGTACCCAACTGTTTTGATTTTATTTCTCCATTATCATCCCTATAAGAATATGGAGAAAAATAGTAACCTTGTGAACTGAAATAGTTTGGTTCGAATGCAACAGCACTACCATAGATAAATTCATTATTCTGAAGCAGTCGTTCGGTAATTCCGTATAAATAATCCGGAGAATCAAGTCTGTATGGTACCATCCAGGCTGTATTTTCTACCGCTATCTCCACCGAATGCAGAATAGCGTCTATCTGATGAATGGTATTCGACAGTTCGCTGTGAGCATGTTCTGCGGCCTCTTCTCTCATCTTATTTGCAGACATTCTTAAGAAGAATCCGAAAGTAAGCGTAAATATTATAGCCGATACTATTAGCACCCTGACCATAAGACGGCCGGAGATAGATTCCTTATTTTTCTTCTTTCTCTTCATTGCTCTTCTCCTATAAATCTTTTGTATTCAATAGGTTTTGAAATATAGCTATGCTCTATAAGTTCTTTGTTAAGTATCTCTAACGCATCACTACTCAATGTGTAAGAAGGTTCCCTACCCTTTACATCTTCCTGTACCTGAAGAATGGTTTCCAGCATCCATTTCTGGTTATAGACGTTTGTAGGTACATTTTCAGACTTAACATATTTCATCACTATATCAAGGGCCTCATTGCGGTTGTTTCTCACCCATTCCCAACCTTTACGGGAAGCTTCTGCAAACTTTTTACACAGTTCGGGATACTTTTTGTAGAATTCCTCGCTTACATACAATCCATCTTCCGGATAATCGTAGCCTAATCTGGAAAACTCAAGAATACTTCCCGGGGTGATACCTGACATAGAGAAGAGTATCTGTTCATTATAACTCTTACCAAGAGTAGCATCTATGGCGCCCGATATATACATATTCAGCGGATTTATAAACTGTATCCACTCTATACCCAAATTCTGCTCCTCGTCTATCATGTGAGGAACTTCACCAAAGCCCACTTTCCATATACCTACTCGGCGTCCTGCAAGATTGGATAGCTTTTTAATATCTTTACTATGCGATATCAATACCAATGTAGAATGTTGTGTGGTCTGCAACAGATTCACAAGTTTTATCTCTTTGTCTGTTGCCACCATAGCCTGTATAAGTTCGCTGGTAATAATGTTGGTGGTACCATCCTTGAGCATATTTAGGGAACTGTATGATTTTGTAGGATGAACTATCTCTACATCCAGTCCCATATCGGCATAAAAACCTTTTTCTAAAGCAGCATAATATCCCGCAAACTGACTTTGCGGTGTCCATTGCGGAGTAAAGACTATTCGCTGCGCATATCCCTGCAATAGAGATACGAACAAACAGCACAACAGTAATAGAGTTCTTTTCTTCATATTATTCCAAATATCTGTCACGCAAAACCTGCATCATGGCAGGTGTTACACCTATACACTCTGTAAGATAATTTGTGAAAGAGCCATATTCAGAATCAATCTTATCAAGTGCTGCTTCAAAAATTTCCGGATTGGCACTGATCAATGTATTTATGACATTCTTCTGTTTATCTGTCTCTGTCTTGATTTGCGAAACCATAGGTTCATAGTAATCTTTGGAGAGTATAAAGTCTGACATAATAAGATTGCGGTCTGCACCTAAAGCTGCCAGCAGCATAGCCGATGCACAACCTGCCCTATCCTTTCCCTGAGTGCAATGCCATAATACAGCGCCGTTTTCAGGTTCCAATGTCACCAGGTCTTGAAAGAATTTACGATACACCTCTTGTGATTCCTCTTCAAAAAGAATGATTTCATACATATTCTCACACATAGTTTGAATAGCAGGATGTTCTGCATATTGAAGCAACAGTCCTATCATTTCCTGTTGATTCTGATACTCTGCACCAAACTGACTCTTCTCTTCTTTTGCTGCAAAAGAGATAGAAAGAGATACGCATCTTGCATTTCCGGGAACAACATCCGGTTCTGATACAAATTCATCCTGACCACGGAAATCATATATGCATTGTACATTATATTTATCATTCAGCAGTGTAGAATCCTCTTTTGATAATCCTGAAAGTTTTGCACTGCGAATCAACAAATCATCTTTAATCTTTTTATCGCCAATTATATAACCGCCCAACTGTCTTGCATTATGAACTGTAGTTATACCTATCAGCTGATTATTTAAATCAAGCTGTTGATTATTATTTTCCACATTCGATTTACATGCCATCAACATAGCACCCATACATACAATAATACCAACAAACTTTTTCATCATTTTTCCAAACTGTCTATTACACTTATCAGATATTTTACACCACCTGCTATTTTCTGAATATTTGGAAAGAACATTGTTCTGGCCATATTTATTAAAGAAGGACGGAATTTTTCTGAATTACTTGATGTAAATCCAATGGCAAAAACAGCTCTTATCAGGCGCAATGCGTCTAACATTGATGCGTATTTCTGAATCTCTTCCTGATTATCTGTTTTGAAATACTTTCTTATAAAACAATCTTTAAGAAGAGCCACAGTAGCATTGTCCATACCGGCAATACTAATCATCATTTCATCTGTAGCCATACCATTAAGAATTACTGCTATTGAAATAATATCGTAGATAGGATGTCCCAGACTCATCTGTTCCATATCTATCCAAAGCATCTCTCCGTTCTGAATCATTAAGTTTTTAGGATGTGCATCGCAATGTACAAGTCTATTGCCTTCAGGGAGAGCATCAAGTATAATTTTCATCATTTCGCCCTCTTCTGCTGTCAGATATCTGGAGGCATCTTCTACCTGTTTTCTGTAGTTATCCTTTGCACTTCCAAAGATTGGATTATCTGTGTGAATGGAGTGAAGAATATTCAGTTGTTCTATATATTTTTCCGTAAGTGTTTCCATTTGGTCCGGATTCTTCTGAATAGTCTCACCAAGAGTGATACTCTTTATGATTTCGTAAACCACACCACGTCTGCCCTGACCACAATCTACCATATCGAACGAAATAGCTGTAGGGACACCTAAAAGGAATGCCTCTTTTGCCTTTGACAGTTCTTTGTCAAGACCACCGTAAGTTACGGGATTGTAGTTAACCTTTACAATTTCGTCTTCGCTTACACGATAAACGGCTCCGTTGCCACCCGAACCTATTTTTTCGCATTTTTCCAGATCTATTTTACGCAATGCCTTGGTAATGCTTATGATTCTGGAAAAACCTGTCATCTCAAACACACTATATACAGATGGCTGCATATTCTCTATTCTGAAATTCTTTTCGGTTTTGGCCAATTTAAGAATAGTTCTAAGTCCACTGGATGCTATATATTCCATTCCGGATGCATCAAGCACCATAGAATCGTGCTGATTTTCCTTGCAAATACCTATTATTTCCTGTTCAAACTTAAGCGAATTTTCTGTATCTAATCTACCTTCCAATGACACGACAAGAACCTCATTGTCTAATTTAAAACTATACTCCATTATACCTCTTAATTATTTTGTTTTTAACCTTTTAACATTACCCTGTTTTAGATTTACATCGGCTTTTCTCTCCATACTTAGCACCTAAACTGTATTTTCCTACGGGCATATCATCTTGAAAAAACATATTTAATGATAGTTGCTAAGCGACTGCAAAGATAGTGTATTTTTATGAATAATTGCGCCTTATCTTATAGAGGAAAGTTGTAACTTTGCCTATTCAATTTTGGGATATGATAAGTTTGTGGAAAATATTTTCAGTTTTTGCAAAGATAGGAGCCTTCACCATTGGCGGAGGTATCCCTATGATTGCTGCCATAAAGAGCGAACTTGTAGAGAGAAAATGGCTTAACGACGAAGATTTCATAGATATTATCACATTGGCACAAACCGCTCCCGGACTATTTGCAGTAAATATATCCATACTTACCGGACACAGGCTGAGAGGTACCAAAGGAAGTGTAGTAGCTACCATTGGCAGTTGTCTGCCCCCGTTCCTTATTATTCTGCTTGTGGCAATGTTCTTTACATCGTTTAAAGACAATGAATATGTAATTAAAGCTTTCAAAGGTATCAGACCTGTGGTAGTAGCATTAATTGGAGTACCTATGATAGATATGCTTAGGGCAACAAAGATGAATTGGTGGAAGTGGATAGTAGTCATTTCATCTATGATACTTGTATGTTTCCTGAGTGTATCGCCTATCTACATACTGATATGTGTAATTGTAATGGCAGTATTCATTAGTTGGCACAACAACAAAAAAATCAGGGAGAAGAAGATATGAGTATATACATAGAGCTATTCCTTACATTCTTTATTATTGGTATGTTTACCATAGGCGGTGGATATGCCATGCTTTCACTTATCCAGAACGAAGTTGTTACTGTACACGGTTGGTTAACAGATACTGCCTTTACCGATATTGTGGCTATTTCACAGATGACTCCCGGTCCCATTGGTATAAATTCTGCCACATACGTAGGTTACGAAGTTCTGGCAAGAGCAGGCGCATCGGAATTTATGAGTATATTGGGGTCGTTCACAGCAACATTTGCAGTGGTTCTACCATCGTTTATTATAGTTCTGCTACTGTGTAAGGTTTACGAAAGATGGAAAGACCACCATATTTTTAAAGGGGTTTTGAATGGTCTAAAACCGGCTACACTTGGCTTGATAGGAACAGCTGCCATCAGTTTAGCTACACCAGAAAACTTTATAGACTGGAAAAGTTATGTTATTTGCATTGTTGCCTTCATAGCTCTGTATCTAAAGAAGATTGGACCATTTGCCATAATAGGATTAGGCGCACTGGCAGGACTGCTTATATACTAACCGCACATAAATAAATTGATACATTCATATAAAATCTGTCTTGCTATAAGAAGTGTATTGATAAAAAGTTATATCTTTGCTTATTACTAATCTTGCTTTATGTTGAAGACTAAGTTTTTTCTTATCGTTTCACTTCTTGTATGTTGCTATTCTTTTATACAGGCTCAGGATAGTAACATTTCATTCCGTTTACGCGCAGGCGATACCACACCGTTTGGTGGTTTTGCAGCTGTTTCGGCCGATGTGAATCACAGTTTTGAAAATAACTTTGCAGTAAGCGGAGGAGTGCAATATAACTCTACAGGTCGCACTGCCACAGAAATACGTCCGGCATATATATTTGACTTGGCGAACGGCAGCCTGAGCACCAAAATTCTGCTACACTATTCACACCAATCATCCATAGACAATTTTGCTATAGGTTTTGGTGCAGATTATTCCTACAAATGGCTGTTTCTTACTGCAGGTTACTATTACAGAATTTATGGATGTAATGGTTCATATATGAAAGAGTATTTCAATCTATTCTACCAAGGTGGTTTAAAGTGTCTGCCTGATGTTGAGGAATGGGATTTGAATATCTATATTACCAACTGTGAATTGTTTGAACTGGAAAGACATTATCAGCCTTCTCTTATGGTTCAGGGATGGTGGTATCCAAACGAATGGTTGGGAGTGAATTTAGGAGTGAGCTATAAGCATACAGGCATGTTTGGTATAGCAAGTGATTATTATCAACTTTATGGGAGTACCGGAATATGTTACAGATGGTAAAAAGATGGATTATAATCTGTTTGGCTTGTTTATTGCTGAATGGTTGCGAAAAATACAACTTTATAAGTATGGTTATTCCTCCCGGCGATCTGGTAAACAGCAGATTTGAACAGAGTATGCAGATTACCAAGGGCAAAGCTGTAGCTCAGATTGAAGCAGCTGATGAATATATGTTTTATGTATGTACAGATACCCATATAGATGAAACATCAATAAATTTAGGAGCCTTCAATTCTATATTGCGCAACGACAATGATGCCACTTTTGGAGTTATGCTGGGCGATGCCATTGACAGACGTGATAACCTGCCCAAATATCTGGAAGCTATAAAATTTAATCCTGAGATTCATAAGTTTGACTACACTATTTTTAATGTTATAGGTAATCACGATGTCTATTTTAATGGTTGGGAAGATTACAAGAGCCTGATAGGTCCTTCAGTTTACTGGTTCAGTGTAAAGACTCCATCCTATTCCGATCTTTATATCACTCTGGATTCTGCCACAGGCACTTTAGGTAAGAAACAGTTTGATTGGCTTAAGAGTTTTCTTGCCGAAAACCGTGATAATTATCGTCACTGCATAGTGTTTACTCACGTGAACATATTATACTCAGATTTATCTCAATGGTTTACTTCCAACTTACCTATGGATGAAACTTTTGCTCTGCTTGAAGTTTTCAGTAAATACCGTGTAGAGCTGGTGTTACAGGGGCACGACCATTACAGAGATGACCAAATGTTCAATGGTGTAAGATATACAGTTGTAGGTACTATAGAAGATAGCGTTGACAATCCGGAATATATAACTGTCTTTGTGAACAATGAGAATATAGACCTTGATTGGCATTCATTATAAATGT
>JAFYMP010000033.1 GCA_017556585.1 Bacteroidaceae bacterium | reverse complement strand
ATCAAACGCATTGGCAGAGTGCTTTAATGCTAAAATCAAACTTTTTAGAGCTAATTTAAGAGGTGTTGCTGATAAGAAATTCTTTCTATTCAGAATTGCAAATTTATTTGCTTACCCACAGTAAATTTCTACTGAGCCGTTTTTCTATTGTCGCTCCACTGAATTTGTCGTCCTTTGCAATACAAAACGAAAATGAATATCAAATTATGTTGAACAAGAAAAGGATTTTTTATCTGTCTGCATTACTATCAGCAATATTGTTAACGCTGATTATATATCTGTTGTTTGTAGGTATTGTGCCTGAAATAAATGGTAGTTCATCGTCAGAATCTACGGAGGGTTATTATTCTATGAAATATTCAATTATAGATGTAGATTATGAAAATGATTGTACAGATGTTACACTGGAACTTATTAAACCTTATGATGGAATAAGCTTAATAAGTAGTTCCTCCAAGATAATTAATGGAGAAACAATTTACAAAATACGTAAGGCATACGGGATAGAACTTGATTCAGTTATAATGTTTCAATCTGCTGATACCATAAGGTGTAATCTGATTTTTGAATCAGCGGGAATTATTAATAATCATAAAGAGGATATATTACATATACCTATGCCTACAGTGAAATATGATAACCATTACATAAATATAGGTATTGGAGGTTTTTATTTGGCTAAAATCTACTTTATAATCATCATGATAATGGCAGTATTGTCGATGTCAGTTGTACTATGTCTATATAAGATGTTAAAAAGAGATAGAGATAGGGAAGAACTTAAATTCATAATAGATGATATTAAAAGTAGATTAACCGATAATGGAGTCTTTTCTGCTATTTACAAACTGATTTTGGATGATGAGATAGATAATATTGATGCTACTCAAAGCATAATTATCAAAACTTCTACCGAATTGTATAACTTTATAAATACTAAATACAGAAACATTAGGTTGTCGGAAAAGGATTATTTGCTCCTTTCTTTAATAATGCTTGACGTACCAAACAAAATCATATTACGTTTGATGAATATATCGGAAAAGACGTTGTATAATAAGAAATCTATGTTTAAATCTATATTTAGAGGTGGTGTTATAAATATTTGATGCTTTATGAAGAATTTGAAAATGTATAAAACAATTAAAAGAGTGGCAATTGTTGCTCTGATACTATTTGTATCATTGCTGATGTTGTTAATGCTTATAACTCCGGTGTTTATTGTTGATGGAGCAAGACTGCCCGTACAGGCGTCTTTTCTTTATAGTGGTCTGATATTACTAATAGGCATAGTCGCTTCAATATCAATAATATATGTCTGTAGGTCTAACATTCGGAAAGAGATAGAAAGAAAAAATAAAAATGTTTGCTGTACCATAGAAAACTTGATCAATGAAATAGCCATAGCAAAAAGTAAAATGGCTTTGACAGACTCTAATCAATATATAAGTGCTCCTATTTCAGAAATGAATCTTACTGATGGTGGTTATTTTAAGAGCAATATCTTAAAGTCTATAAAAAAGGATATAGGATTTTGTTTTAGTACGGTATTCTACATAGTCTCAGAACTATCTGTGGTTGATTTGACGGAAGATGATTTTCTCTATTGCGCTCTATCGGTATTAGGGTGTAAAAATGATAAAATAAGTGTGATTACCAGGTGGTCAGGTAATGCAATAAAATCAAGACTATACCATATTAAACAGAAAATGACAGCAGAACTGTTTGAAACTTTGCTCAATTCGTAAAAGAGTGGTAACTTCGCAGAAGTTTATAGAGAATATGGAAAAAATCAGAAATTTCTGCATAATAGCGCACATTGACCACGGTAAATCTACCCTGGCAGACAGATTGTTGGAATACACAAAGACCATCAACATCACAGAGGGACAGATGTTGGACGATATGGATTTGGAAAAAGAACGTGGTATAACTATTAAGAGCCATGCCATACAGATGGAGTATGAACGTAACGGCGAAAAGTATATACTGAATCTTATTGACACTCCGGGACACGTCGATTTCTCTTATGAGGTTTCTCGTTCTATTGCTGCTTGCGAGGGAGCATTGCTAATAGTAGATGCCACACAAGGTGTTCAGGCACAGACTATCAGTAACCTTTATATGGCTATTGAGAACGATCTGGAGATAATCCCTGTGCTTAATAAGTGTGATATGCAGAGTGCTATGCCCGACGAAGTGGAGGATGAAATTATAGAACTGTTAGGTTGTGACCGTAGTGAGATAATTCGTGCTTCAGCCCGCACAGGACAGGGCGTGCCTGAAATTTTAGATGCTATCATTGATAGAATACCACATCCTGTAGGCGACGAAGAGGCACCATTACAGGCGCTTATTTTTGACTCTGTGTTCAATTCATTCCGCGGAATTATTGCATATTTCAAGATAGTAAATGGTTCTATAAAGAAGGGCGATAAGGTTAAGTTCTTCAATACCGGTAAAATGTACGAAGCCGATGAAATAGGTGTGCTGCGTATGAATATGGTTCCTCGTGACGAAATGCATACAGGCGATGTGGGATATATTATTTCCGGTATCAAAACATCTACAGAGGTAAAGGTGGGCGATACTATTACCCACATAGCAAGACCTTGTGAAAAGGCTATTGCAGGTTTTGAAGAATCTAAACCAATGGTCTTTGCAGGTGTTTATCCAATTGAAGCCGATGAATTTGAAGATCTGCGTGCATCACTTGAAAAATTGCAGTTGAATGATGCTTCACTCAGTTTCTTCCCTGAATCTTCTGCTGCATTGGGATTCGGATTCCGTTGTGGTTTCTTAGGACTGCTTCACATGGAGATTGTTCAGGAACGTCTTGACCGTGAATTTGATATGAGCGTAATTACCACTGTTCCTAACGTATCTTATATGGTATATGATAAACAGGGTGGGGTAACAGAGGTTCATAATCCAAGCGGTATGCCGGATTTGACTCTGATAGATCATATAGAAGAGCCATACATTGATGCATCTATAATTACCACTACAGATTATATAGGTCCTATAATGACTCTATGTTTGGATAAACGTGGTGAATTGGTTAAACAGCAGTTTATACATGGTAACCGCGTGGAACTCTACTTTAAATTGCCACTTGGTGAGATAGTTATAGATTTCTATGATAAGCTGAAGAGTATCTCTAAGGGATATGCTTCGTTCGATTATCATCCGGCAGGATTCCGTCCGTCTAAGCTAATTAAGCTGGATATTCTTTTGAATGGTGAACCTGTTGATGCTCTATCTACACTTACCCATTTTGATAATGCTTACGATTTGGGTAGAAGAATGTGCGAAAAACTGAAAGAGTTGATTCCACGTCAGCAGTTCGACATAGCTATTCAAGCTGCTATAGGTACAAAGATTATTGCACGTGAAACCATTAAGCAGGTTCGTAAGGATGTTACTGCAAAATGTTACGGTGGTGACGTATCGCGTAAACGTAAGTTGCTGGAAAAGCAGAAGAAGGGAAAGAAACGTATGAAACAGATAGGTAACGTGGAGGTTCCTCAAAAGGCTTTCCTTGCGGTGCTTAAACTGGATTAATCACTCAAAACGCAATGCTTTTGACGGGTATATGCGAGATATAATTGATGACGGAGCAAGTAGCATCAATATAGATAAAGCAAACATTACCAGGTTTAAAGTGATATACCAGCCTAATCCTAATTCCATAGGGACGCTGTTTACATAATAGCTGGCTGGATCTAAAGGAATTATATGAAGGTGTTGTTGTAGAAGTACTATGGCAACACCTATTATATTACCTATAAGCATTCCTTTACCTATTATCTGTGCTGCAAAGTGAAGGAATATCTTTCTTACTGTTTTATTATCGGCTCCCAATGCTTTTAATGTGGCAATGGTTGATGTTCGTTCAAATATAATAATCAACAATCCGGAAATCATAGTGAAGCCTGATATGCCAAGCATAAGTACCAATATGGCTACAACGTTTACGTTTAGTACATCTAACCAGGCAAACAGACCGGCATTGAGCTCTTCCATAGTCTCAATCAAGTAGGCTTCGTCGTTTCTTTGGTCTGCACGGTTCATAACTTCTCTGGTAAATTCATAGCCTTGATACAGATGTTTTTCATCTGTCAGTCTTATCTCTAAACCTGTTACTTCTTCGCTGTCCCAACCGTTCAGTCTTTGCAACATTCTAATATCTGTAATACCAAAAACCTGGTCGTATTCGGAAAAGTTTGTGCAGAAAATTCCGGCTACTGTGGCACGTCTGGCGCGTATAGAGTTCTGCATAAAGTAGAGATCTATTTTATCGCCTGTCTTTACCTGCATTTTATGGGCTATATCCTGGGATAGTACTACCCAATTATCCGTTACGGAATCTGAAAATTCGGGAAAACTACCCTCTACCAGATGGCTGTTAAAGAATTCCAAATCGTATTCATTGCCTATACCCTTCAGCATAAATCCGTGGAAAAGGCTATCGGTTTTTATTATACTTGGTTTGTGGATATATCTTTGAGCATGTTCTATCTCCTCATATCCGCTGAAATCAAGAAATAGTGTTTCGTCGCAAGTTATAGGTTGTTCTGTTGTACCAAAATTCATCTGGTAATTGGTGACGGTAATGTGCTGTGTGAAACCTATTACTATATCTCTGATTTGGTTTCTGAATCCTCTGGTTACAGCCATTGTTATAATCATTACGGTCAGTCCCAAAGCTATTCCGATGGTGGCAATAACAATGGCCGGACGGGAACCTCCTTTGGTGTTTCCGTCGGAACCATATAGTCTTTTTGCAATAAACCGCTCCATCAATCTGTAATTATAGCGCGAAGATACTCCTTTTGTGGCAATTGTTTTGTAAGTTTGTCAGGTTTTTCAAGATAATGGTTCTATGGCTTTGTCAGAATATAGTTTTATAGCAGAAAGATTGGAGGAAATAAGGGCCACTTTGGCTCCCGGTGTTGATTTGGTGGCTGTGTCGAAAACGCATCCTGTTGAGGCTCTGCAGGCTGCATATAATGCGGGACAGCGTATCTTTGGCGAAAACAAGGTTCAGGAGATGACAATGAAACAATCGCTTCTGCCAAATGATATTGAGTGGCATTTTATAGGGCATGTCCAGAAAAATAAGATCAAGATGATGGCTCCGTACGTTTCTGTCATTCAGGGCGTGGATAATTTTGAAAAGTTGGTGGAGATAGATAAACAGGCCAAAAAGTACGATAGGAATATTAAATGCTTGTTGCAAATTCATATAGCTGCAGAAGATACCAAGTTTGGCTTTTCTCCCGAAGAGTGTCTGCAGATGCTTGAAACTACTGGTTGGCAGGAACTTTCAAATATCACTATTGCAGGAGTTATGGGTATGGCTACATTCACAGATAATTTACAACAGGTAAAACAGGAATTTGAAACTTTGGTTGCTCTGTTTAACAACATAAAACAGCGTTACTTTGCTGAATGTGATAGCTTTTCTATGATTTCGGCCGGAATGAGTGACGATTATCAACTTGCTATGGATGCCGGCAGTAATTTAGTGAGGATAGGAAGCAGTATTTTTGGAGCAAGAGATTATAGCAAATAAAAAAACGGAGCGTCACTCATTTGGTAATGCTCCGTCTTCTTTATATAGGTTTTAATCTTTCTGATATAGGAATCGTTTGATACTCTTTTTAGGGGTCTTTTCAAACTCTTCGTGATAAATTCTGATTTGAGAAACCTGTTCGTACGCAGGCAGCATGCTGTTCAGCTCTACTCTGTTCTGTTCCATTGCAACTGCAATCTGTTCTTCGGTCATCTTAGCCTTCATAGTTTCATCAAAATCGGGGTAAACCAATGCGACTAATTTGCCACCTTCTGAAATTACCAACGATTCAGAAACGTAAGGCATATTATTCAGATGATCTTCAATCTCTTCCGGATAGATGTTCTGACCAGAAGGACCTAAGATAAGACTCTTGCTGCGTCCTTTTATAAATACATTGCCTTCGCGGTCTATAATACCTAAATCGCCGGTGTATAACCATCCGTCTTTATCTATAGCCTCTTCTGTAAGTTTGTCGTTTTTGTAATAACCCAACATAACGTTTGGACCGCGACAAATAATTTCACCCGGTATGTTTTCTGGGTCTTTACTCAAAACCTTTACCTCCATGTTCAGAGCAGCTTTACCACAAGAACCCGGTTTGAATTTATCCCAAGCTTCGTAAGATATAATAGGTCCGCACTCTGTTGCACCATAACCTACTGTATATGGGAATTTTACTTCTGCAAGCAGTTTTTCCACGTCCTGATTAAATGCAGCACCACCTATTATTATTTCATAGAGGTTTCCTCCAAAGGCGGTGATAAGTTCGTCGCGAATCTTCTTCTTAATCTGGTCGTTTACCAATGGAACCTTTAGAAGCATCTTCATTGATGGAGTCTGTAACTTGGGCAGAACATTCTTTTTGATGATTTTCTCTACTACCAAAGGTACTGCAACAATCAGTGCCGGTTTTAGTTCGTTAAAGGCCTGGAAGATAATCTTTGGACTTGGCAGACGTGTTAAGAAATATACGTGACATCCCTTTAGGAATTCGTACATAAATTCAAAAGAGAAACTGTACATGTGTGCCATAGGTAGCATCGATATAATTACATCGCCCGGTCTTAGGTGTGGTATAACGTGCAGGCCGAACATATAATTGTTAATTATAGATCTGTTAGGCAGCATTACACCTTTTGAAAATCCTGTTGAACCGGATGTGTAGTTTATCATTGCTAACTCTTCGTCAAAGGTTTCAACGTAGTTAACATCGTCTTTGGAAAAATCTTTAGGGTATTTTTTGCCAAACAGTTCGTTCATGTGTTCACGCGCATGTGTTATCTTCTCGTTGCGCGATATTACCACCTGATAACCCTCCATCACTATTATTCCTTCTACAGCCGGCATGGAAGATTCGTTCAGATTCTCCCAAACCTGTTCGCCTACAAAGAATAACTTTGCTTCTGAATGGTTAACTATGTTATGAACGTTGTCGGCTTTGAATTCGTGTAGAATTGGAACCACAACAGCCCCGTATGAGATACCTGCCAAGCAGGCTACTGCCCAATTGGAACTGTTTTTTCCGCATAACGCAATTCTGTCTCCTCTCTCAATCCCTGCCTCTTCAAACAGAATATGCAGTTTTGCTATGCGCTCTGCCACATCTCTGTAAAGCAGGGTTGCACCTTTATAGTCTGTAAATGCCTCTCTGTCCCAATAGCTCTTTAAAGACTTCTCAATTAGTGCAGTCAAACAATTGTTATTTGCCATATTATATGTTAAATGTAGTGTGTAGTACTGCAAATGTAGTAAAAAAATGTAATAGTACTCTATTTGTACCTGAATGTGTGGTCAAATCATCCCCCTTTGTGGTGAATTTTGTACTACTATCAATATCCTAAAGGGAGGTTTAGCATGCGGGTAGGGGTGACTGTAGGGATTACAACATTACCGTTTTTTTCCATATTCTTCATTCGTTTTTTTGTATATTATACTTATCTGAAGAGATGCTCTACGGTAATTTGCTTTTTCACTTTTCGTGCATATATATTATTATATAAACCATGAGGTGTAACGTATGCGACTTGTAATGTTTTGGTGGTTTTCTCTACATCCTTAAATCTACGGAGACGATCTTGTACATACTTGTCGTATGCTTTGCTAATTTCAAATTCTCCATCAGAATATTTCATTTCGCAAATAGTGATGGTTTTGTCGCTACGATCAATGAGAAGATCAATCTGACCTCCAACCTTTAGGTTTTCATCTATATCGTTGTTATCTTTTACGACCTTTGTTGGACGATAGGCCCAAGAACAAGGCTTGTTGACTATGCCACTAATTCCTAATCCTTCAACAATCTGATCAATATGATGCAAGCATACTGTTTCGAATGCATAACCGCTCCATGCATTATATGCTCCTGTTCCTACCATCTTCAACCAGTAATCTTTACTAAAAGAACCATGCCCCTTGATAAAATGAAAATGGAAGAGGGAGAATTGATCAATTAACTGATAAAGCTTGTCCTTCTTCTCTTTTTTGAATGGAACGAAAGAACGTATGAATTCGCATTGTTCCAGTTCATTGAGCAGTGTTGTCAAATTTCCATTGTTTGTTAACTTGGTTTTCTCTACGAGGTCATTTCTAGTCATTCCTTTGCCTATTGTACTAAGGGCGTTTATGACGGTTATATAGTTGTCGGCTTTCCTGAATAACGACTTAAAGAGTTTGTCAAACTCATCATTTAGTTCTCCGCCTTTGGTAAAGCAAAGAGCATTGATGTTCTCAGCAACACTTTTGTCATTTTCAAATAAAGAAAGATAATAGGCCACACCGCCAACTGCCATGTAGCAGTCAATTATTTCGGTACGTTCGTAGTCAAATCCACCAGAATTGAAATACTGTTCTGTTTCTTGTAGAGTGAATGGTGAGACCAAAATTTTGTGAGTAACACGATTATGCAATCCCCCACGTGCATTTATAATCTTGTTCAACATCCATGAAGTAGCAGAACCGCATACAATCAATTTGATGTCTGACCGATAATATGCCCAATTGTTCCAGAAATGTTCAAGGGCACTGATGAATTTTGACTTTTGCGTGTCGAGCCAAGGTAATTCATCGATGAAAATAATTTTTGTTCCTTCTTTTTGTTCTTCAATGGCTTTGGATAACATACGGAATGCCTCAGTCCAATCCTTGGGCAACTTATCTTCACCAAAGAAGTCTGACATTGCATATGAAAAATTCAAGAGTTGGTCAGCCATACGAGCATTTTCCTTGCCGGTCATTCTGAAGGTGAACTGCCCTTCTAGAAGTTCCTTGATAAGGAATGTTTTACCCACACGTCTTCTACCATAGACAGCAATGAATTCAGATCTATCAGAGGCGATGTATTTTTTAATGCGGCCTATTTCGTTGTTACGGCCAATGATTGCTTTTTCCATGACAATATTTGTTATACTTTGGCGCAAAGTTATAAAAACAATAAGATTTTGCCAAGAAATGATTTGTTTTTTTGGCTAAATCTTATGTTTGTATACGTGATTTAGCCAAGAAATATAATACTTCCGCTTTATAATACAGCTATCTAAGCTAAATTTTGTAACTTAGCAGACATGACAAATAAGAGAAGGAAATATGATTTAAGCTTTAAGGCCAAAGTTGCCATAATAAATTCAGACCAGGGTTCTCTTATTATATCTCATGGTTCAATTATATAAAAAAGCCCCGCCCTGGTTCGCTGTTCTTTGGGAAGCGTGGCGGGTTCTGTCGTTACAAACGTAGTGATTATTCGGATAATAACAAATGATTTCTAAAGAAAATCTATAGAAGTGTATTTGCTGATATTTGAAGGTTGAGCATGCGGGTAGGGGTTACACCTAATTCACCATAGATGGATTTGGCTTTATCGCCTGCGTAACCATGCATGCATACTCCAAGTATAGCCGATTCAGAACAGCTGTAACCTTGTGCCAGTAGAGCAGTGATAATGCCGGTTAGCATATCGCCCATTCCGCCTGTAGCCATTCCCGGATTTCCTGTTGTGTTAAATACTACAGTTCCATTAGTTGTAATGATAGCAGTAAATGCTCCCTTAAGAACTATTGTAGTGTTGTGCTTCACTGCAAAGTTAATGGCAGTTTCAATACGTTCAGTTCTGTTGTTATGTTGGTGGGTTAGCCTGTCAAATTCTGCCTCGTGTGGAGTAAGAATGCAGTTTTCAGGTAGTTCAAACCCCTGTTTCAGTAGTGATGACAGATGAAATAATCCATCGGCATCAATAACTACAGGAATCTCTTTATAGGATTCTAATGCCCTTTTTACCATCTGTTCAGTAGAAAAATTTCGGCCTAATCCGGGGCCTATAGCTACTGCATTCGTTTGACTGCTGAACATCTGTTCGTTCCAGATAATATGTTTGTCTTCTGTAGATGTTATACACATTGCTTCCGGAACAGCAGTCTGAATAATGTTGTATCCGCATTCAGGAATAATGGCAGTAAGTAGTCCAACTCCGTAATTTATGCATGCACTGTTGCAGATAACTGCTGCTCCCATCATGCCGTATGAACCTGCAAATATTCTGGCACGACCCATATTGCCTTTGTGTGCAAATGTATCGCGTTTCTTCAGCATCAACGGGATATCTTCTGCATATACAAAACTGTAGTCGGTAATACTTGCTTCAATAAGTCCTATTTCAGATAAACTGTACTCCTTTTTCATAGCACGAAGGTAATACTTTTACTGAAAATTCAAATTTATAAAGGAAATAAACTACTTTTTTTATTAGAATATTTGATAATGTAAAATTAATCGCTATCTTCGTTGCACTATTACAAAACCTTTTAATGCTAAGAGTTATGATGTACACTTGGTTAAGACATACAAATCAGTTGCCGAAACCTGAAAGAAAATTCAAGTTTCATCAGACAAATGTAAAATTTGATCAGGATAAGAAAGATTCTGAAGAAAAAGTGATTTAATCACCAAGGTTCAACAAAATATTGCGCTTCTGCTTCAAGTCTCTGGACTATGCAAAAGCGCAATTTTGTTTTTTATGACTATCTAAGATGATTTTTCTTTGTTATTCTTCAATTACGTATTTACCAATGTCATCTTTAATTGTGAATAGAAATACTACAGGGTTATCATCTAAAGTAAGTCCATTATACAGACTATCTGTAAAAGCGCAATCTCCTAAAAATGTATAAATAGTAGATTTGTTAATATACAGACTCAATGCTGATGCGGTTTCTGCTATAGTGTTTTCACTATACGATGCTTTGGGCATGTGTAGATAGGTAAGCAATGGGTTTGATAAATTAGGAGATAGTTTGTATGCTGTTTTGTGCTTGTGTGAATATATAACAGGTGGATTATTTGCATTTGGTATCTTAAAATTCAACCAAGTGTAATTTTCCATTTCTATAAATGAACCATTGAATAAATTGTGCTGTTCTACTAATTGATAAAATTCTTCATTTGTTGAAAATGTGTAATCAAGAACATCATCTTTTAAATCTATATAATATTTTGCTTTAATGCTGTTGTTGTGTAGTTCATATATGTAGTTTTCCCAACCTGGAGTGTAATATACGATATTGTTATATGAGAAAAGTGTATTTGTCTTTTTATGGTTGAAAGCGTCTGATTCGTTATGAGATTTACCGAAAAGTGATGCAATTTTATTGTTACTTGATATGCATAATGAAGCTCCTTTGAAAGTATCACTATTAAACCCTTTTATTAGTTCGTGAGCAATAGTATAATCATCAATAAAAGCTATATCTAATCCACCCTCCATAATATCTTCTTTTTTAACGAATCTACCATTAGTATCAAAGTATAGTATGTTGTCCTTGTAATTGTCTTTTATGGCAATTAATCCTGATGGTGTAATATCAACATCTGTAATGTTAAGGTATTCTTGTGGACCATTACCAAGGTGCGAAACACGGTTGATATGTTTGCCGCTTTCATCAAAAATATGGATAGATTTTGATGAAAATAGGTCAACCACGATTATTTTCCCATTGGTAAAAAGTAGCCTGTCAATGCGTGAAATGAGATTGTTTTCTGTAGTTTCCAATCTAATGATTCTTATATCACTTACAATGCTATCAGTATTAAGGATTGGTAATTTATCGTAATCTATAGTGATGGTTTCAACATCGTTGTAAATAGAATTGTTAGCCTGCTTGTAATTACAAGCGATTAGACAAAATATTAGAGTGGTGTAGCAAACTAAGTTTTTAATAATTCTCTTCATAATATATGTTTTATGTAGTTTATTGCAAAGATATAAAAATTTATGTTTGGTGCGTTATCTCAACGGACCAAACAATGAACTAACATCTGCATTAATTGGTTGGTGAATATATTCATAAACCTCTATGCATTTGAATTAATACTATGGAAATCTCTTTTGCATTATCATTTCAATATAATGATCTGTTAATTTTGGATATGCTTTGTTAGGTACAAACAAATCTTCCACCTCAAGACTATTGTCCACCGCAAAATAGTATGGCACCCCTGCTGCTTCAATTGGTAAACGATAATCCAATAGCTGATAATAATGCATGTTTGAAGGCGGATTATGATTGTCTCGTACAATTCTCATAGAACGTATTGAATCGTAGTACCCTAATAATACAACTTGAATTTCCGGATTCTCTTTACACAGAACTACCAATTTCTGTATGGCATAATCATTGCAAGATTCACAGTTATATTGGCTTGTCCTGCATACCAAAATATTATTCCCATGATTCTTCAATAATTGATTGAAATCAATGCTATTGTTCTCCAAATCCACAAAGGCTATGCTGTCAAGGGAGAAACCATCATTTTGGAGCATGTAATCTGATATGCCCTGGTATTCTAAAATGTAGTCAGTTATGGTCTGGTCAAAATTTTCATATTCAGTAGTTTTGCTTTTATTGCTGATGTTTGTAACTAACAGATATGCATTGAATAGTATTAGTGATACTATTAGAATTGTAATAAGTGTCTTGTTTGTCATAGTTCCTTAAAGTGTTTCTTTTGTTTTACTACTTATAATGTGTTTTTATGGTATTAGATTCGTATGTTACTATTTTATTACGTATTTACTAATGTCGTCTTTGAATGTGAATAGAAATACTATTGGGTTGTCATCTAAGTTGAAATCACTAAATAGGCTGTTTGTAAAGTCAGACTCTCCTAAAGTCTCTTCAATGGCATTCTTGTTTATATAAAGATATAGTGCCGGAACTACTTCTGCCACAGTATTACCTTTATATAATGTCATAGGTTTTTGAAGATATATATAAAGAGGATTGTTAAATTCGTAATATATGCTATAGGTTTTCTTGTCTTTATGAGAATACAGTATGCTGGGGGAAATATCCTCTTGAGACATATATCTCAACCAAGTATAATCCTTCATTTCAATAAATGAACCATTGAAAAATGGATAGCTTGACATTAACGAATGAAGTTCGTCGCTAGTTTTAAAATTATAATTCAATACATCGTCAGGTTTGAATTCTATACGATATTTAGCGATGATACTGTCGGTTGTTACTTCATAAATATTCTTATCCCAATGTGGTGCAAAATAAGCTTTATTTCCATATCTATATAGACATTCCGGCCTTCTAACATTGAATACATTTTCTTCTGCAATGTTTTCCCCAAATAAATATTGAATGTTGTTATCACCATCGCAAACAGCTAAGGATGCTCCTTTGAATTTCTCTTTAGTGGGAGTATGGCTTGTAAAGGTATCAAACGCAATGCTATGTTCATCAATAAATGCTAAGTCCATTCCGCCTTCAATATCAATTCTCTCTTTAACGAATTTTCCATTCGGCTCAAAGAATAATAGTTTATCTTTAACATTATCTTTGATGACGATTAATCCTGACGGAGTAACATCTACATCTGTTATATCAAGATATTCATGTGGACCATTTCCAAGATGCGAAATGCGATTCAAAAATTTTCCATTAATGTCAAAGACGAATATTGACTGAGATGTTAATTGATCTGCCACAATAATCTTATTATCTACAAAGAATAGATGAGAAATATCGCCAATGATACAATCTTCAGTTGTTTCAAGTCGAACGAAATCAACCTTTTCAACTATATTATCCAATGATACGAATCTATGATCCTCTGTATCGATAGTGATGGTTTCAACACTTGAATAGTCCCCGGATAAAGTTTGAGAATTACCGCAAGATAAAATTGACAATCCTATTATGATTGAATTGATTGGTTTGATAATTTTCTTGATAAACATAGCATTGTATAATTATATATTAATAATTATTTAGCATCCTAACAGCCTCCTCAAAGTCAAGTCTGCTAGTTTGCATAATTTCATCACATGGATTTGCTGTGTTACAATGTCCTGTTCTCTTTTCACAAAAGTAAGCTTTAACATTGGTCATTTTTTCTCCTCCTTCAATAGTGTATGTTGTTGTACCATTATTGTTTGAATTCCATTTTCCACCATATCCGATTGATGCACCAGCAGAAGCCTTAGGGGCAATTGTATATTTTGCATCTGCTCCTGCATCTAAAGTGTGAAACTGTGCCTTACCTGCATCCATAGAATAGGTAATTGTATATGTATAATCGCATAGATCAATTGTTTGCTCATAGTTCGGTCCTTCCATTGGATCTTCTCTATAGTCCCAACCTGTTAATGCTTCAATGTTGAATGAACCAATATTTAATTTGCTCGCGTTTTTTGATGCTACAAAATACACATTAAATGCAATTACTGATAATGTGGTCAATAAAAGTGCTCCTTTTAAAAATTTTTGTTTTTTCATTTTGTTAAATTTTAGTGATTAATAATTCGCAATATACGAATACTACGATTGTTTATTATAGTTTTTGTTTAGCAGACTATAAACTGCTTGTCATAAATCATACTCTAAGTATGTCTATGTCCTCTTTCTTCTTTAATAATCTCTAATTGTTTTTAATAGTGTTAGAAGTTAGACATGGTGTTAAGATATTTACGTACGTACATAAATTGTATTGTAAAACATTTCTATTTGTTGATGACAAATTAGGTCTGTTCATATCTCTATTGTTTTTATAAATCAATTATTTTTAATGTTTCTCGTTGCGAAGTAAATGAAAGAATTTTATAATAAAAAGTTTTAACACAAAAAAATGCATATAATATAATAAAATGGATATTTATGCGGATTCTATACCTATTGTTCGACCTTTTTGTTTGTGATAAGAAAAAAGAGGACGACTAAATTATTTACAGTCGCCCTCTCAATATCTGTACTAAGATGTGATAGTCTTGCTACGGTTATTCGGCTGATTTTATTAAGCGAACTTCGTAGAAGAGTGGGGTAGAGTTCTTGCTCTTAGGCATAAACTTAACAGTGAGAGCAGATTCTTTTGATACCTCTTCAGGTAGTTCAATTTTGATGGTCTGCTCCTGGCGTTGTTCTGTAGATGCTATTATACCAACCTCTACGCCGTTTACCAAAACAGCAGCATCGCTGTTCGCACTGGTGTTGCAATTTATAAGCAACGCAGCAGAAGTTGCATAATGTTTCATTTCGTAGCTGAACCAGCCATTGCCATTTGCAGATCTCCAATGACGTCCGTTTGTGTCACCGTTGCGGCTGTTTTCCATCTTTACAAAGTGGTCACTTTCCGGTTGCTGTTCTCCGCAAACCACCTTGTCTGATGTGATTTTCTCTAATGCTATTCTTGCCTCTTCCTGACGAGCAAGTTCCTCTTGTTTAGCCTGCCATTCTTTTTCTGCAACAACAGGCCAATAAACTATGTATCTGCATTCATGAAGTGATGTGAATGGCACAAGAGTCATATCGCCAAAATTATTTGGAACAATATTGGTGAGCTTGAATTTCAAAGATTTGTCGTCCACCTTGTTTATATATGATAGCAGATTGTCCTTATCGCCTACAATTGTTGGCATATCCTGCAATGGGAGTTTCTTACCCGATGCAATATGTCCACCGCGGCTATCGTCTGCATACATACCTAACTGGTCTTGTCTGTTTATTTCTGCAGCCAAAACTATAGGACCATACATAAATGAGTAGTTTGCAGAATTATCAGGAAGTGATACGGCTCTTAATGACATAGGCAGGTCAATATGTAATTTATCGCCTTTGTTCCATTTGCGTGTAATCTTCATAAAACCGTTTTCTATATCAACATTACACTTTTCGCCGTTTACTGTAGCAACCATTTTGCTTGCTTCTGTCCATTCAGGAATACGTACGTTGATGGTGAATTCCCTTGCTTTTTTAGGAGTTACAATTATAGTTGTAGCCTCTTCTTCCGGGAATTTATTCACCTGCTCAATAGTTGTTTTACCCCAATTAAGTATAGATGGAATAAACAGATTAATATACAGATTGTCATCACCTGCGTGTGAATAAATCATTTCACCATAACGTGCATGGTTTTCCATACCTGAACCTGCGCAACACCAGAAACTGGTTTGTGGTTGTGAATATACGCGATAGTGTCCGGCACGCATAGGTGTGAAATATACAAATCCACCCTGAATAGGATTGATAGTAGAAAGAATGTGGTTGTAAACAGCACGTTCGTAATAATCCATATAATGTGAATTTGCGGTTGTGGCATATAACATCTTGGTTAGACGCAACATGTTGTATGTGTTGCAGGTTTCCGGACCCTGTTCGCTGGTGAGCATGCTTGAAAAGTCGTTTGCAGGGTGGAAATGTTCGCTAACACTGTTTCCGCCTATAGTTATACTGCGGTTATCAACAACTGTTTCCCAGAAATACTGTGCTGCCTTATCCCATTCGGTATTACCTTCCAAATCGGCAATTCGCTTGTAACCAATTACTTTAGGTATCTGTGTGTTAGCGTGCATACCGGTCAAACGGTCTTCGCCATTCAACAGTGGTTCCAGTACCTTTTTGTGTGAGAATCTTTTGGCCAGTTCCATGTAACGCTCTTCACCGCTTATGGCTGCAGCATCGGCAAATACTTCGTTCAGACCACCATGTTCACTGCTTAGCATGTGCTGAATCTGGTCATCGGTAAGGTCCTTTGTTAGCTGATACATCCATTCGGTGAGGTTGATAAACATCTCTTTGGCATCTTTGTTACCGGTAATAAGATATGCATCACGTAATCCTGCAAAAGTCTTGTGGATATTGTATAGTGGTACCCACTTGCCATTCAGATTGAATGATGAAGGACGGATGTTACCCTCTGAAATCTCTTTCCATGTCTGGTTACCTCCGGGTACGCCACTGATGTAGCCATTACCTGTAGCATCGGCACATCTTTTAAGTTCTGCAATACAGTAATCGAGTCTTCCTTTGATTTCCTGATTTCCTGTAGATGCATAAATATATGCAAGTGCAGACAGATAGTGACCACCAACGTGACCATCAAGTCCTGTATTTTCCCAGTTGGTGTAATTCTCTGCTTTTGGTTCCAAACCAGCCTCTTTTAAATAAGGTGCCAAAAGGCGATCAGGATCAATAGCCATAAGATATTGAATATCCATATCTTCGGCATGCTTGAAAACACTCTCTGTAAGTGTTACATCGCTTACATTAAAACTCTCCAACTTAGTTGGGATTTGAGCAAAAGCATTTATGCCAAATAGAAATGCCATTGCCAATAACAGATTTCTGCTTTTCTTCATAATTGGGTAGTATTGAGTCTTTTAATAATTAAAATTCGGTAGTTGCTTGTGGCAATTTGCGCAGATTGTATTTTGATGCCATAGTCTCACCGTATGCACCGGCAGAAAGCAATGCTATTATATCGCCTCGCTTGGTCATGGGCAACAATATATCCTTTGCAAAAACATCCGATGATTCGCATATAGGTCCTACAACATCGTATTTTTGCAATTCATCTTCTGATGACAAATTTACAATCTTATGATGAGCATCGTAGAGAGCCGGCCTGATAAGTTCTGTCATACCTGCATCTACAATGACAAACTGCTTGCTTGTACCCTGTTTAACGTAAAGTACTTTTGTGATAAGTCTGCCACACTGTGCAACAATAGCTCTTCCAAGTTCAAAATGGAGTTGCTGCCCTGCACGCATCTTCAAGTTCTTACGGAATACGTCAAAGTAAGATTTGAAATCAGGAATGTAGTTGGTTTCCGGATTGTCATAATCTACACCCAAACCACCTCCTACATTTATAGATTCCAATTCAATGCCTTTAGATTCCAATAGGTCTTGTACTTCGTTAACTTTGTGACACAATGCTTCGAAAGGTTCCATTTCTGTGATTTGTGAACCAATATGAAAATGAATACCTTTGAATGCAATGTTTGGCAAAGCTATGGCCTTCCTTATAATGGGTTCAAGCATAGGAATCTCTATGCCGAACTTGTTTTCTGCCAGCCCTGTTGTAATGTTGGCGTGTGTGTGTGCATCTACATTGGGATTAACTCTGAATGCAATATTCGCAACTTTGTTTTTCAAAGCGGCGCGTTCCTGAATTACATCGAGTTCTGCTTCCGATTCTACGTTGAAGCATGCTATGCCCAGTTCAAGAGCTAAATCTATCTCCCAATCTGCCTTTCCAACACCTGCAAAAACTATGGACGAAGGGGCAAATCCGGCATCGATAGCCGCTTGAACTTCGCCACCGCTTACACAGTCTATACCAAAATTGTGATTCAGTATAGGCTTTAGAATCAGCGGGTTTGCATTGGCCTTAATAGCATAATGGATATGGACATTCTCTAATTGTGCAGAATGTTCCTCTATGGCACATAATGTCTGTTCCAGTATATTAAGGTCGTAATGATAAAATGGTGTTTGCATCATTTTTTAGTTGTTGAAAAGTAAATCGCTCAATTTCTGTAGAGCCGCTTTCTTATCAGATTCACGAATCAGGAAGGAAATATTGTAATTGCTACCTCCGTATGAAATCATTCTGACCGGAATATCGCTGAGAGCATCCAGTGCACGAGATTCAAATCCTAAGTTTTCCCAATCCATATCGCCTACCACGCATACAATACACATTCCGCTATCAACGGTTACAGTACCATATTTCTTTAGTTCTGTAACAATTTCGTTCAGATTCTTTGTATTGTCGATAGACATAGAAACACCAACCTCTGATGTACAGATCATATCAATTGATGTGCGGTAAGTTTCAAAAATCTCAAATACCTTACGCAAGAAACCGTGTGCCAATAACATACGGCTTGATTTGATTTTGATAGCTGTGATGTTGTCTTTTGCAGCAACTGCAGTTATTCTGTTCTTTTCAGATTTGTTGTCGATAGTTGTACCAGGAGCATCAGGCTGCATAGTGTTCAGCAGACGTACAGGAATGTTAGCTGCTTTTGCAGGCTGAATACAGGTAGGATGCAGAATTTTTGCACCAAAGTAAGCAAGTTCGGCTGCCTCTTCAAAGTGAAGATGACGTACCGGTGATGTCTTATCTACAATACGTGGGTCGTTGTTGTGCAGACCATCTATATCTGTCCAAATCTGAATCTCTTCTGCTTTGATTGCAGCACCAATTATAGAAGCTGTATAGTCGCTACCACCACGTTGCAGGTTGTCTATTTCGCCTTTGGCATTGCGGCAGATAAAACCCTGTGCAATGTAAATCTGAACGTTGTCTTCTTTTTCCAAATATGGTTTGATGCTTTTCTTGATGAAAGCCATATCGGGTTCATCGTCTACATTGGTCTTCATAAATTCCAATGAAGGCAGTAGAACAGCTTTGATACCAATCTCTTGCAGGTAACTTGTTACCATATATGTAGAGATAAGTTCACCCTGTGCAAGTATGGTTCTCTCTTCTACTTCAGAGAAATTTTCTTTTGAGAATGAGTGCAGGAATTCAAATTTTTCGTTGATGAATGCCTTTACATCTTCTCTTTTTTCTTCTGTTGAATACAGTTCAGGCAGATGACCTAAATATTTGCTGTGCAGTTTGTTTATAACATCTGCAGCACCATCTTCGTTGCCACTGTACAGATATTGTGATATCTCTACCAATGAATTAGTAGTTCCTGACATTGCAGATAGAACCACCAATTTCTGCTGTCCATCTTCTAATACTAAATTGCAAACCTCTTTCATTCGCTGTGGGCTACCAACTGAGGTACCACCGAATTTCAATACTTTCATCTTTTATGGTAATTATTGGTTATTATCTTCTACTATTAATTTTCTGTTTTCGCATCTGAAAACTCTGCCCGGATATTCCTGTATCCATTGCAGATTATGAGTAATCATCAGAATGGTTGTTCCTGAATTGCTTACCTTGCGCAGAATCTCCATAATCTGTTTTCCTGTGTCAGGGTCCAAATTACCTGTGGGTTCGTCGGCAAGAATCAGTTTTGGGTCATTCAATAAGGCTCTGGCTATACAGATACGTTGCTGTTCTCCACCCGATAATTCGTGTGGCATTTTGTAGCCCTTTGTGTCCATACCTACCAGAGTGAGTACCTGACCTATCTTCTGATGAATCTCTTTTTTATCTTTCCAGCCTGTGGATTGAAGTACAAATTTTAGATTATCGTGTACGTTTCTGTCTGTCAGCAACTGGAAATCCTGAAAGACTATACCCATCTGTCTGCGTAGTTTGGGCACCTGGTTCTTTTTGATTTTGCTTAAGTCTGTTCCCAAAACAATGGCGTGGCTGTCCGGCATAGGGCACAAAGCATCAAGTTCGGCATAAAGTGTCTTGAACAGACTGCTTTTACCAGAACCTACTTTGCCTATCAAATAGACAAAATCGCCTTCGGAAATAGAAAAAGTTACATCACCAAGAACATACATATCTTCCTGGCGAACCTCTACGTTACGATAATCAATAATGTACATATATGTTGTTGTAAGCCGTTTTGCTTATTTTATTTGTGGCGCTTTACCAATTCTCTTGCCAAATCTTCAATACGATAGCCTTTTGATGTGAGCAACACAATAAGATGATAAATCATATCAGATGCTTCGTATATCAGTCTGTCGTCAGTGCCATTGGTTGCCTCAATTACAGTCTCTACTGCCTCTTCGCCTACCTTTTGTGCCATTCTGTTTATGCCACTCTGGAATAGTGATGTGGTGTAAGAACCTTCCGGCATCTCTTTGTATCTCTTCTCAATGAAATCCTGAAGATATGAAAGAAAATTTATATCGGCGCTATTCTCTTCGTTCCAGCAAGTGTCTGCTCCGGTATGGCAAACAGGACCTGTCGGGTGAGCTTTTATAAGCAGAGTGTCATTGTCACAATCGTTTAAAATCTCTATGACATTCAGAAAGTTTCCGCTTTCTTCGCCTTTAGTCCAAAGACGATTCTTTGTGCGGCTAAAGAATGTCACTTTACCCAATTCTACTGTTTTTTCGTATGCCTCTTTGTTCATAAAACCGAGCATCAGGACACGTCTGGTAATATTGTCCTGTACAATTGCGGGTACTAAACCGCCCATCTTTTCAAAATCGATTTCCATCTTTTTACGGTATATTTATAATCTTATAGGAATATTTTCACTGCAAAGATACTGTTTTAATTCGGGAATGGGAATTTCCGAGAAGTGAAAAACACTTGCGGCCAAAGCGGCATCTGCATTTCCTTCTATGAAAGCGTCTCTGAAATGCTCCATTTTTCCGGCTCCACCCGATGCTATAACCGGAATGGTAAGTATCTCCGATAGTTTTCTCAAAGCTTCGTTAGGGTAACCATTTTTTACTCCGTCGTGATCCATGCTGGTAAATAAAATCTCGCCTGCACCACGATCGTTGGCCTCTTTTGCCCATTCAAACAGTCCGCGATCTGTAGGTATGCGACCACCATTCAGAAAACATTTCCAACCATCTTCAGTCTGTTTTCCGTCTATAGCTACCACACAAACCTGTGAACCAAAATTATCTGCAATTTCTGTAATTAGTTCGGGCCTTTTCAGAGCAGCCGAATTTACAGAAACCTTATCGGCTCCGGCTTTTAACAGACGTTCTACATCAGAAAGTTCGTGAATGCCGCCTCCTACGGTAAATGGAATGGATATTTCTGCAGCAATTCGTTCTACAAGTTCTGTAAAAGTTTTTCTGCCTTCGTGTGAGGCTGTGATGTCAAGAAAAACAAGTTCGTCAGCTCCTTGCATACTATAAAGTTTGCCCAATTCCACAGGGTCACCTGCGTCGCGCAGATTTACAAAATTTGTTCCTTTAACTGTCCTGCCGTTTGCTATATCCAAACAGGGTATTATTCTTTTTGCGAGCATATCAAATCAATGTAGATAGTTGTTGTAAAGTAACTCTTCCTTCGTAGTAGGCTTTGCCTACAATAGCGGCAGGCAGACCTGCTTCCTTTAGCGAAATAAGGTCTTCCAAAGAACTTACGCCACCGCTTGCTATCAGATACATATCGGGATGTTTTGTAAGTATCTGTTTGTATAGGTCATTGGCTGCGCCCTGAAGCATTCCGTCTCTGTTAATGTCTGTGCAAAGAACTTTTTTTATGCCTCTGCCTGTGTAATCGGTTAGGAATGAATCCAGTGTTATGCTGCTGTCGTCTAACCAACCATTGACAGATATATAACCGTCTCTTACATCGGCACCCAATATCATCTTGTCAGCCCCAAATTCTTCTATCCAGCTATACATTGTTTCAGGGTCTGAAACGGCTGTGCTTCCTACGGTAACCATTACTGCACCACAGTTGAATGCAGTTGTAAGGTCGTTTCTGCTCTTAACTCCACCGCCAAAATCAATAATCAGATTGGTGTGTGTGGCTATAGCTTCCAGTGTCTTGTGATTTACTATATGCTTGTTTTTTGCACCATCCAAATCTACTAAATGCAGACGTGTGATGCCGGCATCGCAAAACTGTTTTGCCACATCAAGAGGATTGTCGTTGTATATCTTCTTTGCGTTATAATCGCCTTTGGATAATCTTACGCATTTTCCGTCTATGATATCAATTGCCGGTATTATGTCCATGTTCTAAATGTCAAGAAAATTCTTTAATATTCTTTCTCCGGTGCTTCCGCTCTTTTCCGGATGGAACTGAGTTGCATAAAAGTTGTCTTTATGCAGTGATGCACTAAAGGGATTTATATAATCGGTCTCTGCTATTGTCCATTCACAAACGGGTACATAGAAACTGTGTACAAAATATACAAACTCAGATTTATCGAATCCTTTGAAGAGATTGCTTTTGCAGTTGTCTATGGTGTTCCAACCTATATGTGGAACTTTGTCTTCGTGTCTTTGAGGCTGAAATTTAAGAACCGGAACATCAAAAATTCCCAAACAATCGGTATCGCCCTCTTCGCTTCTGCTACACATAAGTTGCTGGCCAAGGCAAATACCAATAACGGGCTGTTTTAAGTCTTTAATCAGCTTATCTAAATTGCGTTCTTGCAGATATTTCATTGTGGTGCCGGCTTCTCCAACTCCCGGGAAAATTACTTTGTCTGCGCTTTTCAGTTCTTCAAAATTGTCGGTCAGAATTCCATCTACTCCTACACGTTTTAAGGCGTGCATAACTGAGTGAATATTGCCGGCATTGTATTTTACAATTGCTACTTTCATTCTTTCACTTTTTTTCAAGGGGACAAATTTAGCCAATTATTTTTTTGTGGCAAAAATGAATTAACCAAATAAATGAATATCTGCTTTCGGTATTATTTTCTTCAGTTATGGATAAAGTGCAAGGATTTACAAGAACGAGATATTTGTATGATAAAAAATTGTTGATGTGGAATTAATATGCTTTTTTTGCTAAAAAATTATTCATCAAATACATAAGCAAATAATGAAACAGTATTTTCTTCCCGATACATGGGTGTATATAGCATCTGCAATAAGTCTTGTGGCTGTTTTCTTTGTAGGAAAATCATTGCTGAATTACGATGGAATTCTTTATAAAGCAATATGCGTTGTAATGGCATTAGGAATACTTCTGTTGCTGATTAGAATGCCGATAGGTGTATCTGTTGAACCGGATTCAATTAAAGTACAACGATTGATAGGAAGTACCAAACTAACCAACATAACAAGTGTTACACCAATAGAAAAGAAAGATCTATCCGGGGTGATTAGAACTTTTGGTAATGGTGGTTTGTTTGGTTATACCGGATATTATAGTTCTCCCCAGATTGGAAAGTTTCAGATGATAGCAATTAATATGAAACCCGAACAATTGGCGCTTGTTGTTTTGGATAACGGCAAAAAATATATTATCAACTATCCCCAAAACATCTGAACTCATTAAAAAGGTGTTTTTTGTAGGTGGTGCATCCGGTGACCAAAAAATATTCTGTCGCCAACACGTTTAAAGCCTTGCGATGTGTATAATTTTTGGGCATTGGGATTGTCTGTATCTACAATTAATCCTACCCGTTCTGCACCTGCAGAGAATGCTTGCCGGCAGAATGCATCAATGAGTTTACGTCCTATGCCGTAACCTCTGAATTCAGGCATCACAGCTAAAGAGTCAAGATAGTATTCTCCTGCTTCTGTTTCGTTGGCGATGTTTGGAGTGCTGCCTATCTTGTTTTGTAAAACAGCAAAAGTACCATTGCGTAACTCTTCTAACAGAGCACCATCGTAACCTACAACTGCCCCAGCAACTTTACCGTCGCATTCGGCAATAATTGCGTTGCGCCAACTGTATTGTGTGTGTTCTGTACAAGCAATATCTGTAAGTACACTTATATAATTGTCACCGCAATAATTCTGTAGCGCCACTTCATCGCCTATGGCCATTGCCACTACCTGTGCTATGAATGCTGAATCGTCCTTTCTTGCTTTACGTATTGAAATATCTCCCTTTTTCATATAGACTTTTGGAGTTATTTAAGTGGAAGTAATTATCTGTTCAGAGGAGTTTGTTTAGCGCAGTTTCGTCTAAACGGTAGGTGGTCCATTCGTCTAATGGTATAGCGCCCATAGATTTGTAGAATTCTATGCTGGGAGTGTTCCAATTCAAACATACCCATTCCATACGACCGCAGTTGCGTTCATGTGCTATCTTTACAAGCTCCAGAAATAGAGCTTTACCATAACCTTTGCCTCGGTATTCCGGATAAACAAACAGGTCTTCCAAATATAAACCATTTCTACCAACGAAAGTGGAAAAGTTATGAAAGAATAGTGCAAATCCTACCTCTTTGCCACCCTCCATTGCAAAAATCACTTCTGCTCTGTTCTTGTCAAACAGCTGTTCCTCAAGTAGTTCGGCTGTTGCCACTACATCGCTTTCCATCTTCTCATAAATAGCAATGCCTTTTATGAAATCAAGTATCAGCGCACAATCTTTGCGTTCTGCCTTGCGTATTTTTATTTCCATCGCTCTCTTTAATTCAATTAACACCCCAAAGGTAGTGATATTATGTTGTTATTCCTCTCTGCTTACCGATAATTCCGTTCTGGTATTACTTGATTCGCGTTTTATGACAGAATTATACTAGTATTTCAATAGTTTGCATAAGAAAACTGGTGACCCTGCCCACATGAGTAGTGGAAACTGAGGGACTATCTGTGAGGAGCGGAATTTGCCCCAAAACACAGAGTAGTAATAGGGTAAGTTTGCGGGCATAGCCACCCTGCCCAAGTGAGTAGTGGAAACTGAGGGACTATCTGTGAGGAGCGGAATAGCGCAGTGAACCGGAAGAACGTTAAAAAACGGCGGTGTCTGAGGTACGTTAGACAGCGTATGCTGGCTAAAAGACCGAGTTCGCCGTTTTAGTTCTGTAGGTGAACGAAGCAGCTCCGAACAGCT
>JAFYMP010000032.1 GCA_017556585.1 Bacteroidaceae bacterium | reverse complement strand
GCATGACGGAACCCTATTTTTCTATTACCTACATTAATAACACGAGACGATCCTGTTGTAATGAATGAAACGGTAAGTGGAATTTGTGTAGATACTCCAAGTATATTGGCCGCCGTCAATCCTGTTGGTAAAATCTGGACGTTGTCTCTGGCTGCTATTTCCATAGCAACAGTTTCCAATGGCACAGGGACTTTACCAAAGCGTGAAATCATAGGCTTTGCGTAAATGCCATGTGCTATATGTTCTATCATACCCATATCCGAAGCCTCTTTAAGGGCTTTTCGGACTGTCTCTGCAGAGCCTACCTCCGTAAAATCTCCAATAAAGAAGACACTATGAGCAGTTCCTTCTTCTATTCGTCTGAAGATGGTGGCCTTTATTTGTTGCTGTTTTCTTGAATTCATATACCGAAATATTTGCAATAATTCGGTATAAAGGTATGCTATAAATTTCAAATAGCAAAAATATCTGTATAATAAATAATTAAAAGAGTATTTATTTGTAGAATTATCTATGTTATAGTGTAGTAATACCGAAATATTTGCAATAATTCGGTATTCTGTTAGATGTTTTCCATAATAAATCTCTGGACACAGATTTTCCTCAGTTTAAATAAGTGTCCGCAAGAAGCTATTTTTTGTCCGCAAGAAAATTTGTGATTAAAAAATCAGAAACTTACGATGATAAAATAATTGTCCACAAGTTCCTCGTAATTATATTCCCAACTATTCTTCATAGACGATAATAATATGGATGGAATGACGACAACCATAATAAGTGTAATGTATATCAGTATTTTTTTAGTTTTCATTTAGAATAGATGGTTTGATTTTAAAATAGAGTAATATTGGATTGTTGTTGTTTTGTTTCTTCATTGTATCAATAATCTCTTTTCCTAACTTAGAAAAACTCTCGGATGTGTAGGCTCTGGGCAAAACTCAAATAAAAAGTTTCCGCAGTATAATTGTGTTACTGCGGAAACAATGATATGTGCTAGTGAATGCTTAATTAGTCTTTAAAGCGGTCGGGGTATGCCCATAATCCTAAAGCTGGGTTAGATATGTAGAATATCTCTTCGCCGTTCACAGTGTTCCAACCATCTTTAAGCTGATTTACGTTGTATTTTTCCATCATTTCAGCATAAGGAGCATAACCATAGTTTACACTCTCTATCTCTTCCCTTGTGATGTTATCGCCTGGACAATATGTTATGCTGAAACGACCTTCGCTGGAACCATGTATCAGGTGTGCTGCTGCACCCAGATTCTCTTGAATATCTGCATTCTCTTCTACAGCTTTCAGTATGGCAGGGGTGTTGGCATACCCATATTTGCGTATCAGGCTATCTATAGTCTTGTCTTCACCAAACTCTTTCAGTGCGGGAGCCAAAACTATAAGTTCTGCTCCGTCTGCCAGTGCCATACGGGTACGATACACACTCTTGTTGCCTAACCAAGTGCTGGCAAATTCTTTAGGGTCTAAATATACTATGCACTTTTTTATAGGCTTATCCACCATAATGAAGTTAGTTTCTAATGAAAGCTCTGCAGCTTTTTGGAAACATTCAAAATCGTCACCAATAAACAGACCGCGCAGCTTCATTTCGCCATCATCGCCTTTGGAAAGTACTGTCTGAATATAGACTATAGGCAGTTCCTGTGCAAAGTGTGTGGATGCATATTCCAATATGTTGCGAACCGGTGTTTTAGCTCTACCCATAATGCGTTCCATACCGTATATGGCACCTAAATAGTGACTTTTGTTAATACCTTCGTTGCCACCGGTTCCAACAAAGATGTTTTTGTTGTAGTTTGCCATACCGATAACTTCGTGAGGCACTACCTGACCTATAGACAAGATAAGGTCAAACGATTTGTCCAGCAATAGTTTATTCACCTGTGCAGGCCAACTGAAACTGAGTTTGCCTTCTGAAATCTCTTCTACGTACTCTTTGGGTACTTCGCCAATAGTAACCACATCGTTACGCCAATCGTGTACGCGGAATAGCGAATGTGGAATACTGCCGAACATCATATCCAGTTGTTGGTCGGTCATAGGGGCATGAGTTCCCAATGCCGGCATTATATCTGTCAGTTTATCACCAAAATAACCGTAAATCATTTCAGTAATAGGGCCGGCAAATGAGTTCAGTCTGGTATGATCGGGTGGGAGAGCAAGAACTCTGTTCTTTACTCCCATACCATCGAACACCTTATTAAGTATCTCTTTAACTTCTTGTGGAGTTATTATATCGGTTTTGGAACCGCGTGCATAGTACAGCATAATGTTATCTCTTTACACGTGCATTACCTGCCCAAACACTCCAAACCTGTTCTTCGTCGGCAGGCTGAGCATAGTCTGTAAGGAATGTGGTTGCCAACGCACCGCTTGCCCAACCAAACTGTATCCACTTTTCAGGTTCCCAACCCTTAAGAATAGCATAAAGCATACCGCCTACATAACCATCGCCTCCACCAATGCGGTCTAAAACGTGAATGTTACGTGGCTCTACTATATGCCAATTATCGCCTTCAAGCATTATAGCACCCCAATTATGACTATTGGTGTTCTCAACCTGTCTTAAAGTGGTGGCAAATACCTGAGCGTTTGGATATTGTGCCTTAACACGCTTAATCATCTCTTTAAAACCATCAATCTTTGAAGATATATCTTTACCTCCTGCTTCAGGACCTTCAATGTCTAAACAGAGCTGGAAATCTTCTTCGTTACCAATCAATATATCGCTGATGCTGCAAATTTCAGAGAAGATGTCGTGAAGTTCTTTCTTTCTGCCTTTCCAGAATGATGCACGATAATTTAGGTCAAAGCTGATACGTGTTCCATATTTCTTTGCTGCACGGGCAAGTTCCAGACAGAATTGACTGGTTTCAGGACTTAAAGCGCCTATCAATCCTGATAGATGTACTATCTGCACGCCTTCCTGACCAAAGATTCTATCTAAATCAAAATCTTTTACATTCAGTGTGCAACCCACTTCGCCTGCGCGGTCGTTCCATACGCGAGGACCGCGTGAACCATAACCGCTATCTGCTATGTTGATTTGATGTCTGTATCCCCAAGGACCACCTTGTGGTACATCCTTACCTTCAAAATCCATTCCACGGCTACGCAGATTGCTCTTTATGAACTGTGAAAATGGACTGCCTTCTACAAATGTGGTAAGAACCTTTACAGGCAGACCGAGATATGATGAAATACTTGCAACATTTGTCTCTGCACTTGTAGCTTGCAGATGAAACAAATCGCTGCTGTGAACCGGCTGACCATTTTCCGGTGTTACTCTTAGTCCCATACTTGTTGGAACTAACAATGAATACTTACATCCTTGTTTTAATTCTATGCTCATAATTATAAGTAATTGACACTAAATTAATTATGTTATAATTGGCTAAAAAGTCTTACATTAGTTGCAAATTTCGCTTTTTTGTTTGTTACAACCAAATTATCAAACTAATTTTGTCATCGATATAAATAAGATGTGGATATGATAGAGATAGAAAACCTCTCCATAGGTTATAAAAAGGGTAATCGTAATCATTCGGCACCATTAGCTACCGGACTGAATGCGGCTCTGCGTGCAGGTGAACTAACCTGTTTGGTAGGGGTTAATGGTGTGGGTAAATCTACTCTGTTAAAGACTATTTCAGGTTTTGTAAAGCCACTTGAAGGTGAAATTCGTATAAACGATATAGAGAATGCTAAATGGTTGTCTATAGCCAATCTTACGGAGGTGGAAAAATCGCGTCTTTTAAGCGTGGTACTTACAGAACGTGGCGAAGTATCTCATCTTTCTGCATACGATGTGGTTAGTTTTGGACGTATTC
>JAFYMP010000031.1 GCA_017556585.1 Bacteroidaceae bacterium | reverse complement strand
GTGTATAGTAGTTGGTGTCGTATGCTTTGTCATTGTCTTGATACTTTTCTCCAAAATACATTCCACCTGTCAGTTCACGAATACAGATAAAATTGGCGTCCTTTACTATGTCTGCACGCAACGGTGATTTGTGTAAAAGACATTCAAAAGTCTCTACCGGGCGTATATTGGCATATAATCCTAACTGTTTACGCATAGCTAACAGACCCTGTTCGGGTCTTACCTTTGCGGTAGGATTGTTGTCATATTTAGGATCGCCTACGGCAGAAAAGAGTACAGCATTGGCTTCGCTGCATATACGGAAAGTCTCTTCAGGGAACGGATTGCCCACTTTGTCTATTGCATCTGCTCCGCAAATGGCGTAAGTGTAATTGACGTTGTGGTTAAAGCCTTTGCAAACGGCATTCATTACATCAACTCCTACTTTAGAAATTTCAGGTCCTATGCCATCGCCTTCAAGAACTGCTATTTTGAATTCCATAACTATTTCTAATTAAATGGTTTATAATTCGTCTTCTATTATGTTGAGCATTTTTACGGTTGCTTTTATTGCCGCTTCGGTCTGGTCTGCATCAAAACCTCTTGTGCGGAATGTCTTGTTGTTGTAACTCCACGTGATTACAGTCTGCACGAATGCGTCAGTGCGTCCACCCGGTGGAATGGTAACGGCATAGTTTGTAAGCATAGGGAAAGTACGTCCCAACGTTACTTTATATACTTTGCGCAGTGCACGTACAAAAGCATCGTATTGACCATCTCCACTGGAACTCTCTTCGTACTCTTTGCCGTTAATTTCTATGCATAGAGTGGCCATAGGCTTTAGTCCGTATGCCAGATTCACAAAGTAACTCTTTAGTTTGACACGTTCGTTGGTCACTTCGTGTTTTAGAACGTCTGAAACAATGTATGGCAAATCTTCTATGGTAACGGTCTCTTTTTTGTCGCCAAGTTCGGTTATTCGCTTTGTTACTCTGCGCATCTGTTCATTGGTCAATTCCAGTCCTAACTCTTTCAAGTTACGGCTTATACTGGCTTTACCACTGTTCTTACCCATAGCGTATTCGCGTTTCCTGCCAAATCTTTCGGGCAAAAGATTGTTGTAATAGAGACCGCGTTTGTTATCACCGTCTGCATGAACACCTGCTACTTGGGTAAACACGTTTTCGCCAACTATAGGCTTGTTTGCCGGAATAACTATGCCTGAATAAGATTCTACTATTCTACTTATTTCATTTAGCCTGCTTTCATCTATCCCTGTAGATATGTTGAAATGATCTTTTAATATAGCGTGAACACTGGCTATAGGCGCATTTCCAGCACGTTCTCCCAAACCATTTACTGTAGTGTGAATACCTTTACAACCACTTAGAATTGCCGATATTATGTTACTTACAGCCAAATCGTAATCGTTGTGGGCATGGAAATCAAAATGCAGAGCAGGGTATCTTGATGTCATAGACTTTACAAATTCAGAAACCTGTACAGGATTTAGAACGCCTAACGTATCGGGTAGCATAAAACGTTTGATATTCTGCGAAGCCAATGCATCCATCATATTGAATACATATTCCGGATTGTCCTTAATACCGTTACTCCAATCTTCTAAATATAGATTTACTGTTATGCCTTTTGAATTTGCATAATTTATAGTACGTAATATATCTGTAATATGTTCTTCAGCGCTCTTTTGTAACTGGTATAAGCAGTGCTTTTCAGAACCTTTGCAAAGCAGATTGATTGTCTTACAACCTGTTTCGCAAACCCAATCAACTGATTTCTGCCCATCAATAAATCCTAAAACCTCAACTTTCTCCAAACAGTTGTTTTTTGCGGCCCAATCGCAAATCATCTTTACAGCCTGCTTGTCTTTTTCTGAAACGTGTGCCGATGCTACTTCTACTCTATCCACCTTTAACTGTTCAAGCAACATACGTGCTATCATAAACTTTTCATGTGGAATGAAAGATACACCATTGGTCTGTTCTCCATCACGTAGGGTGGTATCCATTATCTCTATGGCAGAGGTAGATTTGTTTCGCCCATTGTTTTCCCAATGTTCTGTCTTATTTCTGTTTTGAACCAAATAGTCTATGTCGTCAAGTCCATTCAGCAAACAGTGTTTCTTATAACCATTTATATTAAACGTATAAGAACTGCCTGTCTCCAAATTGAGAACAGTCTGGTTTTCAAGATCTATTTCCACCTGCGCCTGTGGATTTGCAGAAACAGAATCAAAAAGTTCCTGTAGAAACTCAGGACTTACCTCTATTGGTAAAACAAAATTATTCAGTTCGTTGTTCTTGTGAATATCTGCAATGGAACTGCTTATCACTGCACGTATGCCATAACCGGCTATAGCCCAGGCTGCGTGTTCTCTGCTGCTGCCTGAACCAAAATTCTTTCCCGCTACAAGTACAGAACCACTATATTCGGGTTTGTTGAGTACAAAATCTGTATTTGGTGTTCCATCTGCATTGTAACGCCAATCGTAAAACAGAGCATCTCCAAAAAACTTTTCATCTCTTGTAGTCTGTTTTAAGTATCTGGCAGGTATTATCTGGTCTG
>JAFYMP010000030.1 GCA_017556585.1 Bacteroidaceae bacterium | reverse complement strand
TTTCATTTTTATATATGTTTTTTATTTACACAATTATGATTCTTATTTTTCCTCCGGATAGATATTATCTTCCTTTCCCAATGTCTTGTCAAGATCTGCTTTTGCTGACAGATAATCAAAAATAGACTGGCCGTAGGTTAATTTTGCCTGTGTTAATGATACTTCCGAATTATTCAATTCAAGTATTGTACCATTACCAATTTCATATCTCTTTTCTGCAATCAACCTTCCCTTTTCAGCCTGTACAATAGCCTCTTTGTTACTTGCCACCTGTTCTGCACTTGCCTTCATATTGTTCAGATAACTCTTTACCTGCATATCTATCTGACGTTCGGTATATTGTCTATTCTGATTTAACTGACTGATTTGCAGCTTTGTGCTTCTTAACTTTGTAAAGTTACCCATTCTGAAGATTGGAACAGACAGAGAGAGAACAACAGACGAACTGCTTGCCCAAGTATAATCTGATATTCTAAAATTGTCGTTATACAATGATTGAAATGCGTATGAACCCTGCAATGCCAATGTTGGCAAGAAATTCATTTTCTGAACAGTCAGATTTTGGTTTAACAACCTCTCATTTAAATCCAACTGACGTATTGATGTATTATTATCCAGTGAATAATTACCGGATGTAAGCACTTCTGAATACATCTCTTCTTCAAAATCAGAAAGAGTACCATCTACCACTATATCAACATCATCGGCAATCCCCATCAACACTTTCAATTGTAATTCTGCTATGCTTATGGCATTTCTTGCAGATATCATAGATGGTTTCAGACTACGCATCTGAACTTCTGCACTAATTTTATCGTATTCGCTTGTGCCACCCAACTGAAACATTGAATTTATCACTTCAAAATTCTTTTCTGCATTGGCATAACTCTGTTCCAATACTTTATAAGAATCTTGAGCCAGCATCAAACTATAGTATGCTTTTGTAACCTGATTTACCAAATCCAGTCTTGAACTGCGACTCTGCTCCACAGCTTGTTCCAGATCTGTTGTAGTAAGATTCATTGTTGCATATACAGTAGGAGCAAAGATAGGCAGGCTGACAGAGAACTGTCCATTCCAAGTACTGGTATTATCCTTACCCATTTTAAACTCCATATCATTCAATTTCATAACCGCCGCCAAAACAGTGTATTGCACTGTTCCGGAAAAATCCACAGATGGCAATAATGACTGCCATGTCTCCTGCTTGCTAATCTTCTTTAATTCTATCTGCTGATCAGCAACAATAATTGTAGGGTTTTCACTTACAGCAATTTCTATTGCCTCTTCCAATGATAAATTAAGAACATTAGAAGTTGTCTCAGTTTGAGACATTGCACTTACAGGCAACAGAAGTGCAGCCATCAATCCCCATACTTTACTTATCTTCCTTTTCATCATATATTGTTTTATTATCCTCTATTTTCTTCTGTTAAAAGCTAAATGGAGTGCAAAGTTACTCTTAACAAATATAACAACCAACATTAACTATGCTTAAAAGCCACAATTTAACCAATGATAACATTAAGACACACCTTATTTATAATTATTCTTTAGAAGTTTTGATGAATAAATATTTTGTATATATACAATTTGTCAGTTTTTTGCTAATTTTAGAAACATTTTTATTCAAGTTTGGAAAATTATCCGTAAATTTGCAACGATTTAAAGAAAAAAGTAAAACAAATCGTTCAAAAGAAGACAAAAATTATATCATTATGAAAGTTGATGAAGTATTGAACAACCTTATGCAGCGTTTTCCGGGACAACCTGAATATTTCCAGGCCGTAAACGAAGTGCTGCACTCTATTGAGGGTGAATACAACAGACACCCTGAGTTTGAAGAATGCAACCTGATTGAGCGTTTCTGCATTCCTGACAGAATCCACATTTTCCGTGTAACATGGCAGGCAGACGACAAATCCATCCACACAAATTTGGGTTATCGTGTTCAGCACAGTAACGCTATAGGTCCGTACAAAGGTGGTATCCGTTTCCATCCATCTGTAAACCTGAGTATTTTAAAATATCTTGCGTTTGAACAGACTCTTAAAAATTCACTGACCACATTACCAATGGGTGGTGCAAAAGGTGGTTCAGACTTCAATCCAAAAGGAAAATCAGAAGCAGAAGTAATGCGTTTCTGTCACGCCTTTATGCAGGAATTGTGGCGTCACATTGGCCCTGAAACCGACGTTCCTGCAGGTGATATAGGTGTAGGTGCTCGTGAAGTAGGTTATATGTATGGTATGTACAAAAAACTAACCCAGACCTTCACAGGTACTTTGACAGGTAAAGCTCTTTCATTTGGTGGATCTCTAATTCGCCCTGAAGCTACCGGTTACGGTAACATATACTTCTTGCAGGAAATGCTTGCTACTCGCGGTGAATCATTGGAAGGCAAAAAGTGCTTGATTTCAGGTTCAGGTAACGTAGCACAATACACAGCAGAAAAGGTTCTGCAGTTGGGCGGTAAAGTTCTTACCATGTCTGACTCTGATGGTTACGTTTATAATCCTGATGGTATCACACGTGAACAGCTTGACTGGATTATGGATCTTAAGAATGTACGTCGTGGTAGAATTTCTGAATTTGCAGAAGAATTCGGTTTGAAATATGTTGCAGGCGTTCGTCCTTGGTATGAAAAAGGTGATATTGCTCTGCCATCAGCTACACAGAACGAAATCAACGAAGAAGAAGCTAAGGCTTTGGTTGCAAACGGTATCATGGCTGTTTCAGAGGGTGCAAATATGCCTTCACGTCCTGAAGCTATCCGTGTATTCCAGAACGCTAAGATTCTTTATGCTCCTGGTAAAGCAGCTAACGCAGGTGGTGTATCTGTATCAGGTCTTGAAATGACACAGAACTCTATCAAACTTGGCTGGAGCAAGGATGAAGTAGATGAAAAGCTACACAACATTATGCGTAACATCCACTCTGCTTGCGTACAGTATGGTACAGAAGCAGACGGCTACATCAACTACGAAAAGGGTGCTAACGTATCTGGTTTCATGAAGGTAGCTGACGCTATGATGAAACAGGGTGTTGTTTGATTTGATTTAATAGTCAACACTATACAAGAAAAGAACTGGTCGATAAATTCGATCAGTTCTTTTTATATGGTACATTCAACTTAAAAATGTAACCAGAATTCTGATTGGTTGATGATATATATATTCTACTTTATAAATACCTTCTTACCATCCTTTATGTAAAGACCGCTCTGTGGATTTTCCACTCTGCGACCAAACAAATCGTAATAAACAGACTGTTCTGATGGTACAGCTACAGGTTTTACGCCTGTAATCATTGAAGACATATCCATCTCTATTACATCTGTAAAATCCATTGTGATACACTCCGGATAGAGATGCTTGCATCCTGTCGGAACATAAAGAACACCACGTGGTGATGCTCCGTCAGCACTACCGGTTGCGAATGGTCTGAAATTGAATGACAAATCAATCTCTGTTTGAGGTAA
>JAFYMP010000029.1 GCA_017556585.1 Bacteroidaceae bacterium | reverse complement strand
TGTTTTGAAAGCCAAATCTGAACTGTTCTTCAAGGCTGTCGGCACATTTAAAGGGTACGAAATTATTTATAGAGGACTATCTATAGACGATATGTAATCAAGATATTCGCCGGGAGTTACTGTTTTGAAACGGTAAAGGTGTGGCGGTTGTTGGTAAATGAATAGCTTATAGTCAAATCATTGTTGTTACAGACTGAATAGGCCAGGGCAAGTCCAAGACCCGTTGAACCCTCTCTGCGTCCGTTGGGCTGGTAGAAACGGTGAAATATCTTTGTGTCATCTAATGGAGATTCACCCGGGTTACTAATACAGAACCCCGTAGAATCTATTTTAATCTCTATTGAACTCCCTTCGGTAGAGTGTACGTAAGCGTTCTTTACTAAGTTACTGACCAATACAGATGCCATCTGTTCGTTTATGGATGCAGTAAATTCTCCTTTCTTCTCTATCTTGGCTACAATATTTTTAAATGACCATATCTCATTGTTCTCATTGATGGTTTCAGAAAGTAAAGCGCCCATATCTATGATCTTTTTGTCGGGATACTGCTTGTTCTCAATTCTGGAGAGTAAAAGCAAAGTCTTGTTCAGTTTAATAAGGTGGCGCAGGCTTCTCTGTAGCTTTATCAGTTCGCCGGCCATCTCTTCATTCAGATCCGGGCGGTCAAGCATAATTTCCAGTCTGTTGCTGCATACAGCCAGTGGTGTTTGCAGTTCGTGTGATACGTTACCTATAAACATCTTTCTCTCTTCATATTGATGTTCAAATCTGTCAACAGCCTGCTGTGCCACTGTGGCTAATCTTTTGAATTCCAATATATCTGTGTCAGACGGTATGTTGCTGTTTTTGCTTCCGGGTATATAGTTTTCCATCCAGTTAAGCAGAGCATCCAGCGGACGCAGGTTACGTTTAAGAACTCTTAAACCTATTATCAGCAATGCAATAAAGAGTACAGCAAAAAGCAGTATGGTCCACCATAAAACATGTTCTATTAGTATCTCTTGTTCAAAGGTGGGCATAGATACTATTATCTCATAGTACTGCCCGTTATTGTCCATAAACACCTGTTTCCTAATACGCGAACTGGCAAATTCCTCCTGGCTTTTCAGGTATGATTCTGCTTCGTCGTACACAGCTTGAGGGTTTTCTGCAGCATATTCTGCACTTACCTGATGTATATAGTAGGTGTTATATACACCGTTAAATCTTTCCGGCATTTCGTGTCCGGAGAGTTTGCGCAATATAATGTTTTCCGTATAGTCCTTTAGAATAAGGTCTGTATCGGCATGTATTTTTCTGCTCATAGTACTGTAAGATAACCATCCCCACAGACCAAGTGTAACAACCAGTGGTACTATAAACGACAATAATATTTTACAAACTAATTTCATTGTATTCAGGGCTTTATAAGTTTATATCCGAATCCATATACAGACTTTATCTCAATATCGGCACCGGCTTCAGATAGTTTTTTTCGCAGGTTTTTCATCTGTGCATATACAAACTGAAAATCGTCGGTCTGGTCTATGTGGTCTCCCCAAATAGCTTCTGCCAGCACAGATTTATCTACCATGTGTCCCGGGCGCATAAGGAAATATTTCAGTATATCGAACTCCTTCTTTAATAGCGTTATCTCTTTACCGTCTATAAACAGCCTGTTGGTAACATCTTCTAATCGTACATTGCCCGCTGTCCATGCCATGCTACCCGAATTTTGGCTTCTTCTTACTACGCTTTTTATTCTGGCTGAAAGTTCTGATATATGGAATGGTTTGGCAAGATAATCATCTGCACCAAGCTCCAGACCCTGTATCTTATTATCCAGTGAATCTCTGGCCGATGTTATTATGACATTAGTCTTTGCCGATGTCTTCTTAAGGTGTTCAAGTATGGTCAGTCCGCTACCGTCAGGCAGATTTATATCCAAAAGAATACAGTCATAATAGTATGCAGATAGCTTATCTATTGCCGATGCCACATTGTAGGCACTCTCTACTATAAAGCCATCTTTACTTAGTGTATTCACAATAAGTTCGTGAAGCGATACTTCATCTTCTATCAGTAGCAGTTTCATATATTAAAAATTTAGTTTGTAAAGATGCTCTATTTACGAATGCAAAGTAAATAATAAAAATCAATACACAAAAAATGTCTCAGAATTAATAATTATGTTGTGTTTTATGTTATAAGGCAAAAAATGCTCTATTGGTTGTGGAAATCTATAAAAAAATAACACATTTCCACCGCGGATAAGCATGTCTTATCTGAAAATAAAACTGAAGAAAGAGAAGGCAGAACCGGTTAGCGTCACTAACCAGTTGAAGTCGCTTGCCCCAGATGGTCCGGATTACGTAGTATTGTTGGCTGTGTCAAAACATTGACTTTCCCTGATTTGAGTTGACTTCAATGGGAGTGGCCAACTATGCTCTGCATTGCGCATATATTATTTAAAAGCCTCTATCAATGCAGAACGAATTGCTGCAGATCGTTTCTCTTTGAATGTTTTAAAGTCAGACCATTGCATAGTACATGATGCATCTACATAATTCTTGGCTTTATAGTCATCTATCTTTGAAGCATCATTGTTAAAGTGCTCTTGCATCCACACATTAGGGTCTGCATCTTTTTTTGATATATTCTCAGATCCTTCTAGCAATTGAAGATTGAATAGGTAATTTTTTTCTTCAAGGAATTCTGGATGTAAAGCTTTGTTCTTAGTGGTGAATTTGGCTTTAGGGTATATGTGGTCAATATGGAATTTTGAGTTCTTGTAATCCAAGTTTGGATATAGAACCTGAAGTACTGGTAAAATAGCAGGGTTGCCATATTGTAAAGTAAGCAAATCATCAACATCATCAGTTGTTACCTTCAATGCTTTATTTGCATCCATTTTAGCCATCCTATCGTTGAAATTGGCAAAATCTGTTGCACCCTCCATCCCCTCAAGAGCATTATTTAGCTTTCTATCCAAAGATGTTGTAAAGTATGATGTGATTTGGGCCGTTCTAACAAATTTAAACATAGCAGTCGTATCATCTGCTTTAAGTTTTCCGTATTCTATACCATTTCTATATATGTACAGTGCGATGATTGAAATAATGTAACCAGATGCCAACTGACCAGAATATCCAAAATCTTCAACAATGCGAACAGCATCAGTTATTGCACTTACAATTTTACCCCAATTCTGTTCAATGGAATGAATATTGGTTTTATTAAAGTTCCTTAGGTTAAAAATGTGATTTGCACCAATTAACAATAGGCAGGTTTTCAAAATCTGATCTCTACCGAAACACCCAAAACCTGTTGTTCGGAACTTATCTACATACACATTCATTTCACCTCTAATGTCAGAGGAGAAATTGGCAGTCAATATTGACATTAGAAGGTCTGAATAAGACAATTTTGTGCCTCCACTATTTACTCTGATAAATATCTTCAAGACCTTATCAAGGTTCTTTTCAGTTTCCTCAAAGTATGATATGATTCGTTCTACGCATATCACATTCTTGAGCTTTTCTAATACGCCAGCTTCAATAAAACTTAAATTGTTTGCTTGGCAATACTCAAACAAACTGCTAATATTTAGGATATCTCCAACTTTGAACCAATAATTATTCTCATCAGGTGCAGGAACTTGGTTGGGATTCTTAAATTCGAATTGGTAACAGTCCTCTGTATCTTCCTCACTTGGTTGATACCTGAGATTAAGATATAATTTCTTTGACTCAAAGGCATTAGGGTTATCCCACCAACCTTTGGGCTTCTTTAGTGTTCGTGATCCTTTAAGACCAATAAAAAGTGATGTTAGTCTTTGTTGACCATCAAGGACTATATTAAGGTCATTAGAATTTACTTTAGCTATATCTATCTTCTCGTTATGCGGCTTTCTAACATCATAATCCTCAATAAATCTATATAACTGAAAATTTAATTTATCTGAATTTGTCTCAGCAAATCTATCTGTTTCAACATCTGATTTTTTTAATTTCCAGAACAAGAAAGATCCAATGGGATAATTCCTAAGTATGGAATCAAACAATTGCTCAACTTTCTTCTCTGCTGCACGATCTAACCAAACATACTCTCGTTGGATATCAGGCAAAAAATAACTGACATTTATTTCTTCAATTACTTCCTTAATTGTTTTATCATTAAATTGTCCCATAATTAATTAGTAGTATTATTGTTTATACAAATTTATTTTATGTGGGTTTACACTCTTTTGAATCCCTTAAATTCACAACTATTTGATTCTTCTAATGGGTTATAGATAAGCAAACTAACTTCTACAAACGAATTAATATTTAAGTTTATTAAACGAAAATCAGTTTCTATTTTCTTTCTATAATTACCATGGCTAATATTTATTATGATAATATCTGGGTCTTCATTATAGTTTTCTTGTCTTGATATAATTATATCACATTTTTCAGCTATATTAGATAACATAGCATCTTTCCAGCAGTATTTGTATCCATATTTTTTTGATTTTAAATCATATAGTTTTTTAGAACCATTTTGTTGTAATTCAATTTCAAATTTTTCTTGTTTTACAAACTTTCTACATAGGTTCTCTTTTGCTTCATTAATGTACTTTAGCGATATTGAGTTTGAATCTTCTTTGTCTTTATTAATTTCGGGATTTTCTTTAAGTTTTATGGCATAATTAAGATTTTTATTACAAATCCATTTTATTTTTTCTTCTTTATTCGTTATCCATTCCTTTACAGAATTGTAGTCCAAATTACAACCATTAAGGTCTATTTCAATACAATCAATTTTTGACTCAATAATTTTACGAATCTTATTATGATCCAATTTATGTGATACTTTAAATTCTATCCATATTTGTCTATTATTGTAAAATCCCACACAATCAGGACGCAAATTAGTTTCTTTGTCAAAATATTCTACATCTACCTTTTCATAATTAACTATTTTGGGTTCATGTGCAATCCTGATTCTAGGATGCAGAAGTTGTTTTGTTTCTTGTAAAACTTCTTTTGCCATAATATGTAAGGCTGTTTCTACCGCTCCTTCACATTCATCCCCATGTATATGTGCAAAATGATGCTCCATTATTTCGCCGCTATTTTTTGCACATAGTTCAGACTTGCAATTAGGACATAAACAGCCACATTTATTGCCATTAGGTACTGTATTAACATGAACAAGTTTGCCTTCTTTATTTATAGCATAAGTCAATTTAGGTTTATGTATTCTAGACATTTTAATCTATAGTTAATTCAACTTCTTTACTAGTTCCTTAATGTATGTATAAGATATACTAGTGTGGATTCTTGACTAACGTTCATAATTAGTAATTAATCTTATTTTCCAAAAATATATAATGAATTTGTAAATAGCAATAATAGTTCAATAATTTACGCTATTAGTTAAAATATTTCTGTTATGAACATGTAAGAACATACCTTAATACCACTCACCATTCGCCTTCTTCGTCGTGGTAGGGGTGTTCATAGCCTTTGGTGTGAGAAGGATTGATGAGTTCTTACATGCAGATAGTAGTGGAAACTGGGGTACTATCTGTGAGGAGCGGAACAGATTCAAACCACATGAGTAGTAATAGGGTAAGTTTGCGGGCATAGCCACCCATGGCTTTGTAAATGGGAGGAGCCTGCGCCGAAGGCGTAGGAGGGATGGAGCCGGAACTTGTTCCGGCGGAACCATAGCAAACTTAACCCTATTACTATAAACGAACAGCTACAAAACAAAATCCCGACTGCAAGGAATGTAACCGGGATAGTGTATAGAAATAGTTATATGTTACTTTACTACGCGAAGCAGGGGGTTATCGGCAGCAATGGCGCGCAGGAACTTTTCGCTGTATCCGCTCTGTTCAGGGAACTCAGGTTGTGAAGGATGGTGACCGTTATTCATAAAACTGCCATCTTCATTCTGAAGCTTAACATTACCATCAATGTATTTCACCATTAGATAGTCATCCAGTTCGCTCCACTTTTTCCATAGTGCCTGAGCATTCTCTACAGACCATTCAGTAGCCTTTTTTGTCATCTTTTTAGGACTCATTTCGGCCAAAACCTTATCCTGCTTTTTAAGTTCGTCTATCATGCTGTTTTCCCATTCATCAATAACAGTACGAACCTCTTTTCCTATATGGTCGTAACGCAGATATGCAAACTGTGCTATGCGGTTGGTTACCCAGAACATAGATTTGTCGCTGTATGTAAGCATATCGGCAGTACCTTCTGCAAGAGACTCCGGAACATCTGTTGTACCGCAGTAAATAGGGGTAAGAGGTGATGTAGCCGCATCGTCTGTACCAAACCAAATCACTCCACCTATGTGGTCGGGCAGATTTTTGCGTGCCTGAGCCACAAACCAGAAGCCGGTTTGTTGTGTAGCAATGGCGCGTTCCTGTGAATACTCTATTCCATCTACAGTGAAATCCATTGGCCTCCAGCGATAAGGCAGATGGCTGCCACCTGCACCTATATCGGTTGTCATGTCCATAGGAGTACCTTCATAATGGTCGCGCATCATGTCGAAAACATCCTTCTGGGTAAGTTTTCTGTCAGGCTTAACCCATAGTGGCATTTTGTTTGCAGGGTTGTGGCCAAGTGCAAAATCCAGATACTTGTCCATGCCGCTTGCAAAACGGTTAAAGAAAGACCAAACGCGAGCTTCACATCCACGCAGTGCACCAAAATCGAGTGGGGCGTATGCATCGCAGAAACTGAAATCTTCATCCTTGCCGCTGAAATAACCTTTGCTGCGTGCAAAATCAATAACATCGGGAGAATAGAGACAGTTCTCACTATCGTCAAGTGGGAATGTGGTTATGCGTGCCTGATTTGCGTGTGCGCTTATATAACCATCGGGAATACGACGTGCCACCCAAACTATACCTTTTTCATCGGCACCTTTACCTATCAGTTCCATTATCCAGGCTTCGTTCTTATCTGCTATACTGAAACTTTCGCCACTTGAAGCATATCCGTAGGTATTTGCCAAATCTGCTATCACCTCTATGGCCTGGCGGGCAGTCTTGGCTCTTTGTAGTGCAATGTATATAAGTGAACCATAGTCCATAATACCATTAGGTTCGCCCAGATCTGAACGTCCGCCAAAGGTGGTTTCGCCTATTATAAGCTGATGCTCATTCATATTACCTATGGTAGAGTAGGTTTCCGATACCTGTTCTATATCGCCCAGATATTTGCTAGTGTCCCATTCATAGACCTTCAGCATAGTACCGGGTTTGAATTTGCCCGCTTCTGTGTGGTATAGTGCACCATATAGCTGGTGTGAATCGGCAGCATAAGATACCATTACGCTACCATCGGCCGATGCTCCGGCTGTTACTATCAGGTTTGTACAGGCAAAAGCTCCTGCTGCAGCAATCAGTGCTGCCATGGTTAATAATCCTCTTTTCATACTTTTACGCATTCAAAAAAACTGCATCACCAGAACGATGATGCAGTCTGTGAAACATTTTATCTGATGTTAATCTTTGTTCTCTTACCGTTAATATCCATAATGTATATACCGGCTTCCGGTGCCTGAAGAATATCATTCTCTGTTGCCACCTTCACACCATTCAGATTGTACAGTGTTATAGTGCCATTTGCAGTAATGGTTAGCCCGTTAATACTCCATTCTGTGTCAGCATCTATATCCTTAACTTCTGTATAAGGGAATGAATACTCTCCGTTTGAATAGTAGTATTTGCACACATTATATTTATTACCTGCACCATCTACAGTGTATGATTCAAGCAGATAGTTTGAATCATTGCTCAGATAATTGAAGAATGTGGTAGAACTGTTATCTGTAATGTAAGCAAGTCTCTTATATTCATCAAACACATACTTTTTGATAGTTTCAGATACCACCTCCATACGTTCTGTTTTCTGGTTGAAACGGTATGTGCGGCTTATTTCAGTAATATTACCCTGACTGTCTTTGCTATGGCTTGTTTTAGTGGTTAAATTGCTGAAGTAGTTTATCCACTGTTCCATTCCTTCGTCCCAATATAATTCAATAAAGCCCATGTCAACAATATCAACATTTTCATATTCTATACCAAAATAGATAGGTCCTACAGGGAAATTGTAGTTGTTTGAAGGATGATCATATTCGTACTTACCATTACTTGAGCCTATCCAATGTATGGTTAAGTGACCACCCATAACTTTCAGCACTTCAGTACTATCTTCTTCATTGAATATATAATCGCACTTTATATATCCTTCGTACTGCCAGTTATCTTCCACAAAACTGATATAGTTGTCTCCCGGGTACATAGCAAAGCCTGAGCGGGTTGCAATAGTGCCGTTTGAGGTATTTTCAGGAACTATAAATTCGCCTGTAGTAGGATCTATTTCATAAGATATTTCGTAACCGTCTTGATATACGTATTTATGTCCGTACCAATAATCTTCTTCGCGGTTGTATTCACGCCACCATGATGCATAGTGTCTTACATCATAGGCTTCATAAACATCGTCACTGTACAGATCGTAAGATTCGTAAACAAGTATCCAGGGACCATTTTTAGCAGTAGCTTCATATTCAGACCATCCTTCCAGATAGCCATCGTCTGTCATATTGGCAATAATGTCTGTTTTGTAGTAAGCATAATCTGACTCTTCGCTATGGTCATAAAAGATTTCTGATATCTGTTTGTTGTTTGAATTGTATGTGTACCAGAACTCTCCGCTATAGGATCTGCTTTCTGTAGATAATATACCGTCGCCATTTTCATCCTGGCCTATTTCTGATTCGCTGTAGTAGTGTTCTGTAACCAGTAAATGCAGAATATTACCATTGGCATCGTATTCATCAATTGTTTTATCGGCATAACCATATTCTACATCTACGTGTTCATTGCTAACCTCTCCATAGAAATAGCCAGATAGAGGACCTTCTCCTTCTCCTTCTTCGTCCCTATATTCATATAGAGCATCAAGCAACTCTTCTATGGTATAGTTGTATGTCTTGTCATTGCGATATTTGTAAGTATGGGTGTAGATAGAACCATCATCATCAGAACCCTGATTTACACATTTTGTAAGGCGGTCCAGTTCGTCGTACTCCATTACATAACTGTTTTCAAGAACCCTGTTTGTCTGTGAACGGGTAGGGATAGCCTCTACTTCTTCGTCATAAGATGGCTGATCGTCGTATGATGGCATATCTTCTTCCCAAGGAGCAGAATAGTAGTATATGCTGGCAAAACGGTTGCCTTTTGGGGTAAGTGTTATAATCTCTTCTTCTGCATATTCCCAATAGCTGTCTATATCTGCTATCAGTTTTTCAATATCTTGCTCATCATCAAAATATTTATCAGCAGTATATAGCGTCTTAGTTGTGGTAAGACCATCTACTTTTGTTTCAATTTTTTCTCCATAAAATTCGTATTCATCGGCTTCTACATAGTAAGTCATATAACGTTCCAATAGATCTTCGTTATAGTCCATACCATCGTAGAGTCCCTCTTCTGTGTAGTAGTACTCCATTACGTTACGAGAGAACTTTGCATGGAAAAATTCAACAAGTTCATTTGTGTTTTTTTCGTAATCCCATTCGTACTCCTTCATTTGGCTCATATTTCCAAATTCATCGTACCCTATTTCGGCAACCAACTGTAAACCATCCCATTCACCATATTCAGATGTGGAGTAATACTTTTCTATATGTGCTTTTGCACCTGTCCAGGTGGAAATCATTTTTTCTTCTACGTATGCAGAACCATCTTCGTTATATTTGTAGTAGTTATAACTTACAATTCTGTCCATAGCATCAAATTCATATTCACCACGGAAAGATTCGTCTGTGTCCAGAACAAAATTATTTCCTTCCAGATTGTAAACCTCTTTGGACTGAAGCCATCCGTGGGCATTGTATTTGTAGTACTCTTTGCGGTTTTCAGATATTACGCTATCCAGTAAAACTACATTGAGTGTATTTGGGGCTGTCTTTGTAACAGGCGCTCTTCTGGCTGCTGCCTTTAGCTTATTAATAGATTCTTCCTGAACTTTGTTGTTTGGCTGTCTCTGTATGTTATTGTTTTGTAACAACATAGATACATTCTCTTTTGTTGCATTATTCAGCATACTTTTCTTGCTGATTTCTGCATTAACCGGCATTACAGCCAATAGTGCTGCTGCCAAAACTGAAATTGTAAGCTTTCTCATTCTATTCTGTATTTGTTTATTTACTATATTAATGAGGTGCGAAGTTAAAAACTTAAAATCTTTTTGACAATAGTTGTTGATAATTTAATATCTCTGAGTAAGCATGCGGGCTATGTGAATGGCGGTTTTGCGAAGATTTGATGTGGCTGTTTGTGGATGAATGGCTTGCTGTATAGGCATAGAGTGGGGGGTAATGCAAATAATATCCTGGAAACCGCTGTTCTTAAGTTCTTCACACATAGTTACTCTGCCACCTAAAGCAATAACGGGTATTCCTTTTTTTTGTGCTATGCGTAATACTCCACTTGGAGCTTTTGACATCAAAGTCTGGTGGTCTATATGGCCTTCACCGGTAATAACCAGATTGCAATCTTCTATCTGCTTTTCAAAATTGATAGTGTTAAGTATGATGTCTATTCCTCTTTTAAGATTGGCGTTTAATACTGCCTTTAAACTACCGCCTACGCCACCGGCTGCACCTGCTCCCGGTATATCTTTTATGTTAATGCCATAATGTTTGAGTATGATGTCTGCAAAGTGGTGCATTCCTTTATCTAAGGTGTTTATCATATCTTTGTCAGCACCTTTTTGAGCTGCAAATGTATAAGCGGCTCCGTTGGGTCCGCAAAAGGGTACATCAACATCGCAGGCTATGGTGTATTTTGCTTCTTTTACTATGTCCTGCACCTTTGTATCATCTATTGTTTGTACGGCCGACAGATTTGCTCCACAAGGCTGAAGTTCATTGCCATCTGCATCTAAAAAACGGTATCCTAATGCCGATAAGATGCCCATTCCGGCATCGTTTGTTGCACTGCCGCCTATACCTAATAGTATCTCTTGGCAACCATGTTCCAGAGCATCCATAATAAGTTCGCCTGTTCCAAATGATGTGGTTAGCATTGGGTTACGCAGATGTTCCGGAACTAATGTGAGACCGCTTGCCTGAGCCATCTCTATAATGGCTTTATGCCCCTCTATTAAGTACTTTGACAGAACTATTGTACCTATAGGATTGGTAACATCTTTTTCAATTGTAACTGATTGTGGTGTTGATAATGATGATAACATTCCTTCTCCACCATCGGCTATGGCAAATGACACAAACTCTGTGTCCGGTATTTCCGAACGGAATCCGTCTATAAATGCGTGTGCGGCTTCTACAGACGATAATGATCCCTTAAAGGAATCGAATGCTATGGCTATCTTCATTGTTTTCCTATTATTCACAGGCTTACATTGCTCTTAAAACGCAAAGTTATGAAATATATCAGGAAAAATGGGGTTGGTTAGATAACGTTTGTGTTTGAAATAGAATTTAATCTGTTGTAATTCTTGGTGCTTAATAAAAATTGCAATACCTTTGTACCAAGAATGTAAGTCGTGAACAGATGATGTATATGGGTAGCGCTAAGTCCCCGCCAGCATAGCATCACACGTAAGTGTAAACCTCTTTCACGCATTCGGGGCAGATATATAGAACGGATGTGTGTATGCACATCCGTTTGTTCATTTATTGGTAATCTCCTTTAATGTATTACCTTCTGGAATCATAGATTTGTGTGTTATTGTATTTGTTGTTACAAAGGTAAACCTTTTTTACGTAATACAAATAAATTAGGCAACAAAGGTATAAAATTAGTGGTTGCTGTTTGATGAAATGGGCAGATGACGTTATGTCACTATTTTGTTTTTTACTACCTTTGCAGGCCTTAATAAATAGGGTGGGATTTCTGAAAAATAAAACGTATTTTATATGAAGGCTCAGATTACAAATAAGGAGATTTGGAGTATTGCTATGCCCATTATGCTGGGTAATTTGGCACAGACTATAATAAATTTTACCGATACTGCATTTTTGGGACGTCTTGGCGTAGTGGCACTGGGAGCATCTATGCTTGCCGGACTATTTTATTATGTGTTTACCACTATAGCTATGGGGTTTGCCATTGGAATACAGATTATAATAGCACGTCGTTATGGAGAGGGTAATTACAAAAGAATAGGCGTGATATTTGAACATGGATCTCTATTTGTAATGATACTGGGAGTTCTGTTGCTATCTGTTTTATATTTCTTTTCAGACAGACTTCTTTTGTGGCTTATTGATTCCGATAATATTTATGCTGCATCGTTAGATTATATTAAGTATAGACAATTTGGAATAGTGTTTGTATGCTTCAATTACTTATACAGAGCCTTATTTGTGGGTGTTTCAAATACAAAGGTCATTACGTATTCTACAGTGATAATGGCTGTTGTGAATATCTTCTTAGATTACTGTTTGATATTTGGTAAATGTGGATTCCCGGAGATGGGTATTGGTGGAGCTGCATTGGCATCGTTCTGTGCAGAGGTATCGGCTTTCATTTTCTTTACCGTTTATAGTTATGTTACGCTGAGAAAGAGAGAATATGGAATGTTTAAACTACATAAGTTGGAAGGTGAACTGATGGGAAGAATTCTTAAAATATCTACTCCTACTATGGTACAGAGGCTTTTCTCTTTCAGTGTGTGGTTTGTCTTTTTTGTGCTTATAGAGAAGATGGGCGAAACTGCCACAGGTATATCTTCCATAGTAAGAAGTGTTTATATGATTCTTATTACTCCTTGCTTTGCGTTTGCCACTACTACCAATACTGTTGTAAGCAGAATTATTGGCGAAGGACGTGCTGATGAGGTGCATTCTGCTATTTTAAAGATTCTAAAGAACTGTCTCTATTGTACTATTCCTATTATGATATTGGTTTCAATTTTCCCATTACAGATGGCAAGAATTTATACTGACGATCTGAATCTGGCACAGTTGGTTATACCGTCTATATATGTAATATGCTTAGGGACAATATTTCAAGGTATTGGCAATGCCTATTTTGAAGCTGTGTCGGGAACCGGAAATACATCGGCTGCATTATATTTGGAAACGGGTATTTTAGTGCTCTATGTGGCGTTTGTGTGGGGTATGACACATTATACTACCCGAGTGGAATTGGTGTGGCTTGCAGAAATTCTGTATGGTGTTCTGTTAGGGATATTCTGCGGAATCTATATGAAACGCGCCAACTGGAACAAGAAGAGAATTTAAACAAAAAACGGCGGAACCTGGTGAGAACCGCCGTTATATTGTTTGTAGATAGTTCGTTATTTTGTAACCTCTGTGCCGTTGAACTGAAATTCCATGCCTGCTATGTATGGCGCAAGATTCTCTGCCATTTTAGCTGAAAGGTTCAGACTTTTACCAACTATTCTACCCTGAACTTTGTCAAATGTATATGTGGCAACAGGTTCTGTACCTGTATTTATGTATGGAGCTACATTATTTGCACTGAAAGAGAATACGCTGTCTGTTTGGGTATATGGTATTCCTTTGAGTGTAATATCCAGTACGATAGGCATATTTGGCGCAAACTTAACATCGTTTAAAACAATATCAACGGTAGATGTATTTGCTACCGGAGTAATGTCTATAACTGCAGCTGTTGCAAAAGAGTCTGCCAGTAGTGTTCCATTGTAACTTGTACTGTTTGTCTCAGGTGTATCTGGTATTTCTATACCATCATTCTCTTTTGAACATGCTGCAAAAAGCATTGTAACTGCAAATAAGTAAAATAATTTTTTCATCGGTTTTTGTTATAAATTAATATTAATTGAAATTCCTAATTGTAATGGTTTGCCCTGTGCAAAGAAATCGTTTTGCATAGAACGGAAATAGAATGTGTTGTACTGTTTGTTCAGCAAGTTCTTTCCCCAAAAAGAGGCACCTATGATGCCTTTTTCCCATGTGAGCGATGCCGATAACAGACCATATTTCTCTTGCAATAGTGTATTTTCTTCGTTCCAGTAGATACGACCTATGCCAGTCCAACCTATATTCAGCATCATAATGTTTGCTATTTTCTCCGATACAGGAAGCCGGTACTCTACGTTTGCAGACATGGTTTCCTGTGGTGCGTAGGGTAGTATATTGCCTGAATAGTCATTGCTGCCACTCTTATATTTTTTGAATTCTGCATGTGTATAGCCGTAGCCTGCATTAAGTGTAAATGGACCGGTGCGATATGCAGCAGTTGTTTCTACACCATAACTGAATGATTCGCCGGCATTGGACATCATACGTCCTGTGCTCAGTCCCGGAGGGAATACGGTTAGTTGTTGGTTGCTACAATCAATATAAAATGCTGTAGCCGATATTTTTAGTGCACCACTGGCAAGTGGTGACAGGTGAGTGCCAAGTTCGTATGTCCAGTTTGTTTCCGGTTTGTATATGGTAGATAGGGCATCTGTATGAACGGGATTGCCTATCAGTTCCTGAGCCATTTTGTCTTTCAGTATATCTGAAAAGAGTTGAGTGTTAAAACCACCGGCTTTGAAACCTCTTCTGGCTGATGCGTAAATGGTACCCCAATCTTTACTGTACGATACAGAGAAACTGGGTAGTAGTTCTATAGCATCAATGCTGTTACTGCCTGTAAATTCTACATTTAGTGGGGTATAACCGGTATTCTTTTTCAGTTTGGAATATACCTGAGTGTAACAGTTGTAGTCCATTACTGACTTTTCATAATCAAGACGAAGCCCCGCAGAGAAATTAAATCCTGATAGATTGTAGCCCATTAACAGATATGCGGCAGCCCCAAAAGAAGGTATTCTAAAATGGTCTTCTATAGTAAATTGGTTGTCTCTGAACTCCAATTCGCTACCATAAATGGGCAGATAATAGGAGTTATTGGCATTCTTTAGAATAAGATTGTCTATGCCGTACTTTTTAAATGTGACAGGGGCTGACATATTGTTGTGTCTGATAAAACTGAACAAACCTGTCTGCCATGTGAATGATTGCTTTTCTTTAGAACGTGCTACGAATTCCTGTGTTAGAGAGTGTTCCTGTTGGAATTGTCCCATTGAGAAATAGTCAAACGGAAGGAAATCGTTGTCTATACGCATTCCGTCGTCCATAAACTGGTAACCTGTTGTGGACGATAGGGTAAAGGTGTTAAAGTAACGCTTTATAATAAGACCATTGTCTATATTGAAACGGCGATAGCTGCATGGATCATTGTAATTGACAGGGGCAAGAATACCATTGTTATAGTTTCTATATGCCCAACCGCCTTCGTCTGTATATCCGGTGGTAAATGTGTTATCTATACTCCAGTTATGTGATGGCAACCATTGGGTACGCAAACGCATAGCTATGTTATTACCGCCATCGCACTTTTCATTGCGGCCATAGTTCATAAAATAGCCGTCGCTGTGGCTGTACAATACGCTTGCTGACCAACCAAATTCGTCAGTCGGAGCTGCATAGTGCGATGCCTTTATGCGAATGTGGTTCTCATTTCCATATTCAAGTGATAATCTTTTACCCTGAAACATCAGTGGAGAGAGTGTTTGAATATTTATGGCACCACCCGATGTGTTTCGTCCGTAAAGTGCACTCTGAGCCCCGCGTAAGATCTGTATTTTGTCTATGTCAAACAGTTCAAAATCATATCCGTTTTTGTTCATCACAGGACGTTCATCTATGTTCATGCCTACTACAGGCTGATCTATGCGTGAACCAAATCCACGTACATAGATGGACGATGTCATACGTGAACCGTAGTCCGGCTGATAGAAATTTGGGGCCTGTGCTGTTAACTCTTTTATGCTGTTTATGTGATTGTTCTCAAGTTCTGTACGGGATATGGTCGTGGCAGAATAGGCACCTTTTTCATCACTGTCAGGCATCTTTATGGGAGCAACTATGCTCACCTCTTCAAGCACAACAGAATTGATGCTTTCTGGGGCTAATGCAATCAGCAGTGCGATTATTGCTATTATCGTATTCAAGGCCTTAATCTCTATTTGTAGGAAAACGGCCGCAAAGGTACTGAAAAAAGTACAGCCAACCAATAAGTGGTGAGATATTAAATAATTACCGGCAGTCCTTGGTAAGAACCGCCGGTAGAATATTTATCTGTATCCATCGTTTTGATTTATACCCGGGTTATTATCTAATTCATTCTGTGGTATAGGTAACAGAAGTTGGTAATCTTCTATCCCACAAATTTCTTTGGCTAATCCAGTTCGTTTTAGGAATGCAAAATAGGTGCCGCTATTCAGAGAAATCTGTTCTCTTATCTGCTTAATCTGTAGTAAAAGATTGCTTTCTGTTACATTAAGCTTTTTTGTGTCTATTATATTTTGAATGTAAGGTTCTGCACGTGCCAAATCACCTACCATATAACAACATTCCACATAAGACAACAAGACATCACTCAATGTTATGTATGGCAATACTTTTGTAGTTTCAATAACTATGTCTGAACGTGTTCCTGCATTATTATAATTAAATAGGGCAAAAATAACTTCAGTACTCTCTTTAATGTCTATGTTTTCTGATTTTGGTTCGGAGCCATCAGTATAATCTAAAGTAGTATCAGAGTTTGATGTTTTAAAGCCTGTTGATGCATCTAATTTGTAGAAACCACTGTTGATAACCTCTTGCAGTAGATGTCTGGCTTCATTATGCATACCTTGATACATATAGATGTTGGCCAATAATACTCTTGCTACATCTTTTGATGCAAAGAAGAAACCATTAATATCGGTTACTGATTCATTCTTTTTTTCCGGTAATGTTTCTATGGCTTCATGCAGTTTATCTTCTAAAAGATGGAATATAACCTCTGTAGATTCTCTGGTTGTCATACCGGAATTTATTGCATCTTGTATCTGGTTATAGTCTTCAAAGTATGGAATATTGCCCCAACCATATATAAGATTAGAATAACATAGTGCGCTTAATACATTTATGTAATTACCGTATGCATTTAGTCTTGATTCGTCTGCTTGTTTTAGTTGTAGCAGCATGGTGTTAGCCTTGTAGAGTTTTGACCATGCATCCGATATGGTGTTGCTGTTTGGGCTAACTTTTGCATTAACCAGATTGGTGGTTTTATTGTAATTATAGTACTGTTCTATAAGATTATAATCTGCTAATCCACCTGCTATATTCATAGCAATGGCAGCAACAGCGCTTTGTCCATCTTTACCCAATAACGGAATCTCTGAAATAGGAATATCAATTGGTTTGCCTTTCTGTGTTATCTGTATGGTGCCAACTACACCTCCTGTATAGTCATACAGATAGATGGTGGAATATTTGTCATCGGCAGAAAAAAGTGCTGATATTGTGATTGTTAATTTATTGTTATTTAATTTGGTAGTGTAACTTATTTCGTTATCCAGATAGTATGAATCGTCCAACTCATAAAGATCTTTTATAAAGTTATCGGAGGGGAAGCTGGTTGATGGTATTTGCTCTGTTTCATTACTACCTTGTGGTTCCAAATAGACTTCAATAGGTGATGTGATGCTGACTGTGTATTCACCACCTTCGTTGGGAACCTCTATATTTGTTATATCTATGCTTATCTTATCGCCTTCCTTAAGTATTTCGTTGCCTGCAGTGCCGTCGTTGTTCCAGTCTATAAAGTATGAAAGGTCTTTAACCTGAACCTGCATACCAAGTTCGCTATATCTGTTTATTATGTTTGTGTTTATATCTTCCAGATATTCTGATAATTCCTGTTTATCATTGTTAATCTGACTCTCTATCGCTTCAGAGAACTTTCCGTTATTGCCAAAGTCGGCACTAAGCTTTGACAGATATTCTGTGAATTCTGCTTCTGTTCTGTCAAGTAGTAGGAGTGATGATATTGCAATTAATGCAGCCGATTCATCTGTTCCTGCAGTGATAGAGAATGAAGATACCTCTTTCTGGTTGTATTTTCCTAATCCAAAGGCATTCAATAGCTCTTTTTGTGCTTGTTTGTTTGCTTCATTGAATTTTTTACCGGATGCTACAAGGTTCTTTATTCTTGCATATTTTAGGTGTGTTAATACGTTTACATTGATAGTAGTGTTATCTCTTAAATCGACCAATGCTCTTAATGTTAATGTTCCGTTTGAGAGTGTGCCTTTTACTTCGTTGAAAAAGTATCCGTTAGCCATAAATTCAGCATAAGGTGTTGTAAATTCCTGCTGACCTAATGAGAAACTACCTGTATTGTCTGTTATGGAGGTGTTAAACATACTGCCCAATACTTGCAACTGCGCATCCATTGGTTGCAGGGATATTTCCGAACCACTTATAAATGGTCCTTTTTCTACTTTACCCTTAACGTGATACACTTGTGGAGTAAATGGTTCGTCTAACAAATCACTGCTTTTATCGCACGATGTTGCCACAACACACAGTGATAGTGTTGCCAATAAATAACTTATCTTCTTCATTTTTATTTTACTTATCTAATTGAATTAATTTTTACTGTTTAAATGTCAGTCCATGTTAAAACTAATTTAGGACTATACATTGATTGAGATTTTGGCAAAGGTACTGAATAGGAGTGAAATCACCATAAGTTGGTAAAAAATATTACCGGCGGAACTTTAGTGAGAACCGCCGGTTGTGTTACTGATGAATGTTTCTGAAAAAGCTCTTTGGATATAATCTGTTTTTTCTTAGTTTTGCAATGTGTAGTAATTAATGTTACTGAAAAAGATGGCAAAACTTATAAAGATTATATACACCATTATTCTGTTGTTTGTTATGCAAACAGCTAATTCGCAGAATGATACAGTTAGCAACAGTCGCCCTAAGGTGGGGCTTGTATTGTCCGGTGGAGGAGCAAAGGGTGCTGCCCATATAGGTGTGATAAAATACATAGAAGAGCAGGGAATACCTATAGATTTTATAGCCGGTACAAGCATGGGGTCTGTAATAGGGGGTATGTATGCTTTAGGATATACATCGGACGAGATCCTGGATATAGTAAGTCAGGTAGATTGGGACAAACTTATTAGCGATAATGTTAACAGGCGAGAAATATCATATACCAGAAAGCATGAAAGTGTTACTCAGCTAATTAGTGTTCCGTTCTCTGTTACTACCGATAGAGAGGAACTTCAGTCAAGGTCATTTAAGAATTCATTACCTACTGGAATAGTTTCCGGTGATAATCTTATAAATCTTTTCAATTCACTTTCTGTAGGTTATTCAGATTCAATCATTTTCAATGATTTGCCTATACCGTTTATATGTATAGCTACAAATATGATGAATGGCGAGGCCGATGTTTTGAATAAAGGCGTTTTTTCTAAATCACTTAGAGCTTCTACCGCAATTCCTATTTTGTTTGAACCTATAAGCATAGACAATACATTATATACCGATGGTGGTTTGGTTAACAACTTTCCTGCAGAGCAGTGCAGGGCAATGGGGGCCGATTATGTTATAGGTGTAAGTATGTCTCCGGGTCTGGAAAGTAATCCACAAAACCTATCTTCTATATTTTCTCAGGTTAAACAGCTTAAGGAGATAATTACAGACAAAGAATTTGAAAGTTATAAGGAACTTTGCGATATATTTATAAGCCCGGAACTGAATGGGGTAGGTATGCTGAGTTTTAATGCCGAAAGTGTAGCCAGAATGACTGAAAGCGGATATATAGCTGCTACAAATCAGGACGCAGAGTTTCAGGCACTTAAAGAAAAGATTTTTTCAGATACGGAACATCGGGACATAAACTCTTTAAGTAAACAAAAGGCTGTAAATATTTTGAATGAAAAGATTCTGATTTCCGGTATTGAACTGGAAGGAGTGGGTGAGGATATAGAGAAGTGGGTGCGTCGCAGATGTACGGTACAGATAGGCGATTACGTATGTAAAGATGATATAGATAAATCTGTTTCAATATATTATGGTACAGGTAATTATGAGAGTGTTACTTATACGCTTCATAAAGATAAAGAATCTGCCGATGGCTATATATTGAGATTTGCATTTGTTGAAAATCCGCCACACGATTTTGGTGTAGGTTTTAGGTTCGATTCGCAAGATATGCTTTCTGTACTTTTGAATATAGGACTAAACAGTAATCGCATAAGTGGTTTTAGGACAGATGTATCTACCAAATTGGGTAGTAACCAGTGGCTTAATTCTAATTTTTCCTACGGATATCAGATTTATCCGCGAATAAATCTTACATACAATTTTAGAAATTCAGAATTAGATGTGTATGATATGGATGAACTTGTAATGAATATGAAGTTCTTACAGCATAAGTTCAAACTTTATCTTTCTGAAAATTATTCAAGAACCATAAGTGTAGGCGTAGGTATTGAAGCTGAATTTATACAGCCGCAAAAGGTGATGTATTCTCTTTATAATGTTGTGGATACGGATTATAAACCTGTAAATACGGTGGGAACTTTTGCATTCCTGAAATACGATAATCTGAACCAAAGTAATTTTCCTACAAATGGTGCTAAAGGAGAGATAGTTTTCAAATGGAGAGATATGGTATTCACACAAGACAGTAAGGAGAGCCTGGGGCTTGGAATGGTGGCTTTTGGTTTTGAAAGTTATGTACCAATAGTAGAAGAAAGGTTTGTTCTTATTCCTCAATTATATGGAAGTTTTCTTTTTGGTAAAGGGGCTGTTAATGGTTCTACCAAGGGGTGGAATTCTATTTTTCAGGGTCCGGTACCTTGCTATCCGGCTCTGAACAATATGTTGGGTGGTACAGAGATGGGAAGATATATTGACCATCAACTGCCTTTTGTGGGGCTGAATGAGATTTCTTTGGCGTTTAATAATTTATCGGTTGCTAGACTTGATATAAGAACACGTGTTTTTAAAAAGCACTATCTGACTGCAATGTTTAATTATGGTCGTTACAGTATTGATATGAAGAGTTTTGTAGGCAAGGGTGTTGATTTGCAATGGGATACACTATACGACTACAATGCATCTAACTGGTGGGGTGCCGGCATAAGATACTCTATTGATACAAAGATGGGGCCACTAAGTTTTGATGTCAGTTCTTCAAATATTACACTTAATCCAAAACTGTATTTCAGTTTAGGTTACTATTTCTAATACATTCCTGATATTATTGTACAAAAAAAAACGGCAGAACTTGGTAAGAACCGCCGGTAGAATATTTATCTGTATCCATCGTTTTGTGTTGTATCTGAGTCGCAATTTAATTATAACATAGCAGACCTGATAAAAAAACAATGTTGTTTGGTTGACAAATTAAAGATTATTTGTACTTTTGTCAACAATTAATCGCATAGCTTAATTAATAGTATGGATAAAAATTTAAATACCTTTGCAAAGCGTCTATTACAAGCTCGTATAAAGGCAAAACTCTCTATGGAGAAGTTAAGCGAAAAGATGAACGGGATTGTAACTAAGCAAGCTATATCTAAATATGAAAAAGGAATGATGATTCCAAATAGTACCATTCTTATTGCTATGGCAGAAGCACTCAATGTTAGTTTGGACTATTTCTTTCGTCCATTTACTTATGATTTGGACAATTTTAAAGTTTCCTTTCGTAAGAAATCAGATACTACTATTTGTGAACAAAAAGCTCTTGAAATTCAAATTCAGGATGAGGTAGAACGTTATCTTGAAATAGAAGATATCTTAGATGTAAAATATGAATACAAAAAAATGGCTGATGAATTAGTGCCTTCGCATTCATTATCTACAAATAAAGATATGATAGAGTGTGCAAAAAATATCAGAAATATTTGGGGATTAGGTAATTCTCCTATTGCAAATTCACAAGAATTGCTCGAATTTCATGGGTTTAAAGTGTTATTGACCACTGCTCCTAAAAATTTCTGGGGTGTAAGTGGTATAATCAACGATAATACCCCTATAATAGTTCTCAATAGCAATGATTCTCATATTGAGCATCGTAGGCTTACAGCGTTTCATGAGTTATGTCATCTTTTATTTAATAACTATTTTGCTGAAGGACTTACTGAGCACCAGAAAGAAACCCTTTGTAATTCATTTGCTAACGAGTTGTTACTTCCTGGTGACATTCTTATAAATCTTTACAATGGAAAAAGTAGAATTGCTATAGCAGAACTAGTTTCTTTAAGTATTAATTATGGTATATCTGTAGATGCTATAGTTTATAAACTCAAAGAATTAGGAATAATAGGGGAGAAGCGTTATCGTGGATTCTGTATTCAAAAAAATTCAAATCCTGATTTTAAGAGAAAAATTGAGGTTACACGGTATAAAGAGGAGGCTACAACTCGTTTCCAGACGATGGTTTACAGTGCATTAGCACAACAACTAATATCAATTTCAAAGGCTTCTATATTATTAGGAGTAAGCATTAATAAAGTTCGTAAAAATTCCAGTACGCTCTAATGAATAAAATTGTAGTAAGCGACACAAATATATTTATAGATCTGATATCAGTAGGCTTGCAAGAAAAACTCTTTCTTTTACCAATAGAGATACATACCACAGACATGGTAATATTTGAGATTAAAAGAGAGGGACAAAGCGGTATCATGATAGACCTAATTAATAAAGGTTATTTGAGTGTTAAGACATATACATCAGAAGAGATGTTACAGTTTTTTCAGGCAGGACATCGTAAATATAACCTCAGTCTCGCTGATTATAGTGTATTAACATATTCTAAAGAGAATAGCTATATTCTTCTTACAGGCGATGGTAACCTTCGCAAAGTTGCATTATCAGAGGGTGTAGAAGTTCATGGTTCTATTTATATAATAAATATGATGGTTGAGTATAATATTATATCTACACTTGAAGGCGCAGAAGTACTTGATACACTTAAAAATATAAATCAGCGTCTTCCCAAAGTGCAACTTGATATTCTTATAAATAAATGGCGCAATATTCAATAATTACCGGCGAAACATACTCTTCTTTTATTATGATTATAATACAAATTGGAGTAGTGTCCTGAATTTCCACTACGGATGTCAGAAAAAAACAGTATCGTAACTGACATTATGGTAATGCAAATTACGATACTGCTGTAGTTATGTAAGTAAAATCTTACTTACGAATACCGTAGAGATAGCCTAAGAGAGCCATCTTGCCACGCATAGTCTCACGTGGAGTGAATTCTCCATTTACCCACATATAGCGAATATTGAAGAAAGATTCCTGTTGTGGCCAACCACCATTGTACCAGTCAGGATAACAACGATTAAGTATGATGCGAGCATCGCCACCATTGCCTGCAGACCAGGTCTCTGTACCATTGAACGGAGTCTGTCCCGGATGTGAACCCGGAGTGCCATCATTACGACCGGTGGTGTAGCAGTCTATGATATGACGTTCGCCCAAACCTGTCATTTCAACAGTGTTTGATGGGTTTCTTCCTAATCCCCAACCGGCTTCCATATACATAGCTTTTTCCAGTTCTGCCTTGCGTGCTGCATTGCCTGCAATGTAATGCGCCATCATTACCATCTGCAGGTTTTCTGATACCTGCCAACGTGAATCGTTTGCAGTACGACGTGATGGGCGTGTACTCATAAAGTTGACATTGTTTTCATTAGCCTGATAGTCAACACTTGCCTTCATGTTGTTGTAAAGTTCAGGATAGTGACGTTCCTGAGGACAAGCCAAATAGGCAGCAGTAGCCCAGATCTGATAGTATCTGTTTCTGCTCTTGCTGAAGATAGGAGTCTTGCCATCTTTCACAACACTCTCTTCTGCCATAATATCTTCCCATTTGGTATCGCCTGTCACGTTATACAGGTAAGCTGCAGCCAACTGACGGAAGTCGCGTCCACGCATACTTGCGCTACCTATATCTTGTAAATCGTCAAGCTGAGAATTTTCTTGTTTGGAAGCATAGTTGAACGCTGTGATAGCTTCGTCTGTATAGTATTTGCAAAGTTCTTCGTCTCCATGAATCTGGAAAGCGGCTGCCAATACTGCACAGTTTGCTGCATTTGCCCATGCTGCCATAGTGGTAGTACCTGCCTGGAACATTATGCTCCATTCTGATGATGGGTTTGTAACACCCTGTGAGTAACCTTCACCATCGCGAATACTCAGGAAAAAATCTACTTCGTTACGGGCTTCGTCAATGATATCAGGTATTCCATTACCACTTTCGCGTATGCCAAGATTATCTTCCGAAATACGTCCGTTTGTAAGAATGTAAGGAAGAATCATATCGTAGATATTACCTACGTGTGCCAGATGACGATCCCAGTCAAATGCATCGGAGTGTCCTCCGCGAACCTCTGTGTTTACAGGATTGCCAGGAAGACGATGCTGCCAGAATGCAGATGTCAGAGCCGGTTTAAAGTGTGGTTCGTCCCAAACATCGCCACCTATTCTGCGCCAATCCGGATGCCAGGGTTGCAGGTCTGTTTTATATACTGTAAAGCCTACAGGATCTACTTCCGGAATAAACATAGGCTGACGTGGGATAGGGGTTACAGATGAATCTATTGGTTCGCCTAAACGCATATAGTAATAACCACGTACAGAGAAACGGTATGGCTGGAAATATACTTCGTTACTGATGTCAAAGTCCATACTGCAGCCTACACCCTCTACAACAAGACGATAACGTCCCGGTTTTGATTCTTTAAAGTCGATATTCCACACGTCCGAACCGGTCATATTCTTTTTATTGGCTTCGTTTGTGGATTCCGATGCTGACATCCAGAATTTCACGTTACCAACTTTCTTTGATTTACCGGTTTCTACATTATACAGATATACTTTTTTTCCTACAAACGATGTGTAGTCACGTTGTCCGCCATCGCCCAACCATAGATAGAGGTCTGCTGCTTTGGTTGCTTCCTGAGGAGTGTAACCTAAGATATTTACATGTACAGCTTCTGACTGAGAATTCCAAATATCAAACTTTACTTCTGCACTATTTGTGTCAGATCCTAATCCGTTAGGGATAGATACTGTATAGGTGCATCCCTGTTTCATTGATTTAGGGAGTTGAAGGAATATCCAGTGATCAAGTTCGCTTGTTAGTGTGTTGTCTGTGTTCATTGGTTTTGATTTTCTCCAGGCATTGACAGCTACACTGTTGCCAAACGATTTGTCGTCTGCAGATGTGATAGTCCATGAATCGGCTTTTGCTGCTACTGCAGGGTCTAATCTCTGTCCAAAAACCAAAAGGGTATCATCGCCTTCTGCGAATGAATG
>JAFYMP010000028.1 GCA_017556585.1 Bacteroidaceae bacterium | reverse complement strand
TCTGAAGTTCATTATATATATTTTTTTTCTTTTTTATCATATCTGTAAGTTTGTGTTTGGTTCGTAGTATTTTAATTTGCAAAACTAATGATTTTTTGTGTTAATGTCAATAAATATACCTTATATATATGAAAAAATCGGTTCGTCTGGCCAGACGAACCGATTGGGTTTGGTTGTTAATAATACAGTCTTACCTGTTATTTTATGCCTAATTTTTTGCGAATAGCCTTTGGAATACCATCTTTGTGAAGTACTATGTTCATGGTCTTGTACGCAACAAATGCGTCTGAAGCATACCACATACCATTACGGCCGGAATTGGTGCTCCATGAGTTTTTAACCATGAAATACTCTTTGCCATTCTGGTCTTTGGCAATACCAAAAATCTGCATTCCGTGGTCATCGGTTGTCTCCCAATTATCGTATGCAATCTGGCGCATCTCCTGTGTGATACTCTTTTCAGCCATTGGCTTCTTTAATGCTTCTGTTAACTTTGTGTCGTCTTCTGGAACAACAGCTACACCTTCACCTCTTGCAAACCCCTTTTCAGAAACATCAGATGCCCAAGCGAATGAATAACCGTTTTTGATGCTATACTTCATAACCTCCATAAGTTCTTCTAAAGGAAGGTTGTATGATTCTGCCCAACGCCAGTTATCAGGAATTTCTAGGATAAATGTTTCGTAGAAAGGATGATGTGTGAACGATGTCAATGAGATATAATCGTCCATGTTCAGACCTAAAACTTCATCTGCGTATGTGCGGGGTGTGTATTCTTTTCCATTTACAGTGAATGTTTCTGGGCATTCTCCTAAATAAGTGTCGTAAATGGCAGAAAGACCATCGTGCCATACGTTGGTCAGTCTTTTTGAATTTCCATTTGCTATGGCATTTACGTATGCTCCTGCTACAGAAGCCAGTTCGTTATGGTTGTGATTGTCGCTGTCGTATTTAATGCCCGGCATAACGTCGTTAGGAACCATGCCGTAGTGTTTGTAGCAGTATATTACGTCATAGAAACTGCCACCCGGAGCGTATGAAACATCTCCATGTGTGCGTACTGCAGCAGTGGCTCTGTCTTCCATTGTTTTGTGAACAACAAACATTTCTGAAAGGTCAAATTCACCCTTTCCCAATCTAATCAATTCAGATTCAAAGAATCCTATTGATGAGAATGACCAGCATGTTCCTGTCTGATTCTGATCCTTAACAGGTGTGATACCAACTGAATCTACTGTTGTAAATACGTATTTGTCAGCTGCGGACTCTTGTCCAAAAAGTGCTGTGCCGCACATTAACAATGCAGCAAAAATCATTGTTTTTCTCATATTGTGAATATTTACGTTATAATTATTCTGGTTTCAAACCTCAAAGTTAGATGTTTTTGCAGACAAGACAAAAATTAAATGCAAAAAACAATTATCTTCGCATTTCAAAACCCACTAAAAGAATATGATTTATCAGGTAATAGATAAGTACGAAGGCGTTGTAATACGATTGAGTAAATTGGAATTTGAACAAGGTCCATCCGAATATAATTTGATGATAACTCTTTCCGATAGAGAAGACGGATTTGTGAATCAGGCAGACAGACTGCTTTCTGCATATCATGATTATTGTTCGGAAAATTTACCGTTTGCAACACCTGTGTTTGAGCGCTATTTTTTAAGTGATATAACTAATCAACAGCCTTTGTTGGAAAAGATGACAGAGTCTCTTCCCGGCAATGCAGTCTCAATAGTAGAACAACCCCCTTTGAATGGCAGTAAGATTGCTCTGTGGGCTTGGTTGCAGACAGAAGTGGTTAATAGAAACCTCTATGATGGCATTTTTGAAACAAATACGGGTGGCTCTATACATCTTAGAACAGCGTCGGAATATGAAACAAAGGGAGGCTCCAGAGCACAGACAAAAGAACTGATGCTAAGCTATTCGGAGCGTCTGAATGAATTAGGACTGACACTCTCTGACAACTGTATAAGAACATGGTTGTTTGTACAGAATATTGATAGTAATTATCAAGGCGTGGTGGTGGCCAGGAACGATGTCTTTTCTATGCAAGGACTTACTAACGAAACTCACTTTATTTCCAGTACAGGTATAGCTGGTCGTGCAGCGGTAAAGAGTGCTTTGGTTCAGTTAGATACGTATGCTGTTACCGGAATTAAACAGGAACAGATTTCCTATCTGTATGCTCCGGAATTCTTAAACAGAACATCGGAATATGGAGTGAGCTTTGAACGTGGAACTGCTGTAACTTACGGAGACAGAAAACAGGTCTTTATTTCCGGAACTGCAAGTATAAACAATAGGGGCGAAGTGGTTTTTCCGGGTGATATTGTTATGCAAACACATAGGATGTTGCAAAATGTAGAAGCATTACTTTCTGAAGCCGGTTGTGGTTTTGCCGATGTGGCTCAGATAATAGTCTATCTAAGAGATGTAGCAGACTATAAAGTGGTAAGCAAAATGTTTAAAAATAAGTTTCCACAGCATCCTTTCGTAATAGTCTATGCTCCGGTTTGCAGGCCGGGCTGGCTAATAGAGACAGAGTGCATAGCAATTAAAAAAGAGAATAATAACGGTTTTAGCAGTTACTGATTAAATTAGTAAGCAATGAAAAGATATAAGATACTTTTTTTATGTCATGGTAATATCTGTCGTAGCCCTATGGCAGAGTTTATAATGAAAGATTTAGTGAAAAAACGCAATTTGCAAGATAGGTTTATAATAGACAGTGCTGCGGTGACAACAGAAGAGATAGGGAATGGTATATACCCTCCTGCAAAGCGCAAGTTATATGAAAAAGGAATTCCTTTCGATGATCATAGAGCCAGACTGATAACAAAAAAAGAGGTTGAAGAGAACGATATGGTGTTTGTAATGGATAACTCTAATCTATGGTATCTGCGCAGGATATTGGGTGGCGAACCCGGTGCAAATGTAAGTTTGATGATGGAGTGTGCAGGTACAAGACGTGACGTTGCAGATCCCTGGTACACAGGCGATTTTGAAACTACATATCGTGATTTGACTCAGGCTTGTACGGCATTGATAGATTCTCTAGAACAGTAAAAATCAGCTTGCTTAATATTCCATAATATACGGTCCGCATAAATTAAATAATGTGGTAATAGAAAAAAAGTTATAAAAATGTAAGGTGGACTTTGCAAAAACGATATAAATAGAGTAATTTTGCACTCTGATATAAAAAGGGTGCAAATGGAGTCGTTTTTCAGAACACATAGATACCTTTTGGAGCACTTGAATGCTCCGGTACGCAGAGACCTGATGGATGAAATAGATTGGTCCGGTCGTATGATTGGTATTAAAGGAACCAGAGGTGTTGGTAAAACTACTTTCCTGCTCCAGTATGCAAAAGAAAAATTTGGCTACGATAGCTCCTGTCTTTATATCAACATGAATAATCTCTATTTTCAGGGTAGGGGAATAGCCGAGTTTGCCGGTGATTTCCAGAAGATGGGAGGCAAAGTTCTACTTATAGACCAAGTTTTTAAACATCCTGATTGGAGTAATGAATTAAGGCTTTGTTATGACCTGTATCCAAATCTTAAGATAGTCTTTACGGGATCTTCTGTAATGCGTCTTAAAGAGGAAAACCACAGTTTGAATGGTATTGTTAAATCTTACAATCTGCGTGGTTTTTCATTCAGGGAATATCTGAATCTTAAGGCGGGGACATCTATACCGGCTTTGACTTTGAAAGATATTCTGGAACATCATCAGGAAATAGCAAAACAGATTCAGCAACAGATAAAACCGGAATTGTATTTCCAGGATTATCTGCATCATGGTTTCTATCCGTTCTTTATGGAGAAGACAAGTTTCTCTGAGAACCTGCTGAAGACCATGAATATGATGATAGAGGTAGATATACTTCTGCTTAAACAGGTGGAACTGAAATATCTGCCAAAGATAAAGAAGTTGTTCTATCTGCTGGCATTAGGTGGCACATCGGCACCAAATGTAAGCCAATTGGCTCAGGCAATAGATACATCGCGTGCAACAGTAATGAACTATATTAAATATCTGGCCGATGCCAGACTTATCAATATAGTTTATGACAAGGATGAATCTTTTCCAAAGAAGCCTTGCAGAGTGCTGATGCACAACACTAACCTGATTTACACCATCTATCCGCCAAAGAATAACAGACAGGATGTAATAGATACATTCTTTGTTAATTCTATGTGGAAAGATCATAGTGTAAACAGAGGTACTAAAGGAGTCTCTTTTTTGGTAGATTCAAAATTGGAATTCAAACTGCTGCAAAAGAGTACTATAGGTAAGAATAACCCGGAACAGTTTTATGTGGTAGATACCTTTAGTGAAGGAAAAGACAATGTAATACCACTATGGCTGTTCGGACTTTTATATTGATGTTGAACTTGTAATAAAATATTTTACGATTATGGCAAAAAAAATGATTACTTGTGATGGTAACCAAGCTGCTGCTCACATAGCTTATATGTTTTCAGAGGTAGCTGCTATTTATCCTATCACACCATCATCAACAATGGCAGAATATGTTGATGAGTGGGCTGCTCAGGGAAGAAAGAATATCTTCAATGAAACAGTCCTAGTACAGGAAATGCAGTCAGAGGGTGGTGCTGCAGGTGCAGTACATGGCTCTTTGCAGGCAGGTGCGTTAACAACTACATTCACAGCATCACAGGGTTTGTTGCTGATGATTCCTAATATGTACAAGATTGCCGGTGAATTGCTTCCTTGCGTATTCCACGTATCAGCTCGTACATTGGCATCACATTCACTCTGTATCTTTGGTGACCATCAGGACGTTATGGCTTGTCGTCAGACAGGTTTTGCTATGTTGGCAGAAGGTTCAGTTCAGGAAGTTATGGATTTGGCAGGTGTAGCACATTTGTCAACAATCAAATCAAGAGTTCCATTCCTGAACTTCTTTGACGGCTTCCGTACATCACACGAAATTCAGAAGATTGAAGCATTAGAAAACGAAGATCTTGCTAAACTGATTGACCAGCAGGCATTGAAAGAGTTCCGTGAAAGAGCTCTTAATCCAAATAAACCTGTTGCTCGCGGTATGGCAGAAAATCCAGATACATTCTTTACACATCGTGAAATCTGTAACAAATATTACGATGCTGTTCCTGATATCGTTGCTGAATATATGGACGAAATCAGCAAGATTACAGGTCGTGAATACAAACCATTCACATACTATGGTGCTGCCGATGCAGAGAATATCATCATAGCAATGGGTTCTGTAACAGAGGCTATCAAGGAGGTTATTGATTATTTGACAGCTAAAGGTGAAAAGGTAGGTTTGGTATCAGTACACCTGTATCGTCCATTCTCAGTTAAGTATCTTGGTGCAGTGCTTCCTGAAACAGTTAAACGTATTGCTGTTCTTGACCGTACAAAAGAACCTGGTGCAACAGGCGAACCTCTTTATATGGATATTGTTGAGGCTTTTGCTAACTGCAAAGATATACCTGCAGATAAGAAACCTCTTATTGTTGGTGGTCGTTACGGTTTGGGTTCACACGATACAACTCCGGCTCAGATCCTTTCTGTATTTGAGAATCTTGCATTGCCACAGCCAAAGAACCAGTTTACTCTTGGTATTGTTGACGATGTTACATTTACATCACTACCACTTAAGGAAGAGATTGCTCTTGGCGGCGAAGGTATGTTTGAAGCTAAGTTCTACGGACTTGGTGCTGACGGTACTGTAGGTGCAAACAAGAACTCTGTAAAGATTATCGGTGACAACACAGATAAACATTGTCAGGCTTACTTCTCATACGATTCAAAGAAGTCTGGTGGTTTCACATGTTCACACCTGCGTTTTGGTGATAACCCAATTCGTTCTACATATTTGGTAAACACTCCAAACTTTGTTGCATGTCATGTTCAGGCATATTTGAATATGTACGATGTAACCCGTGGTTTGCAGAAGAATGGTACATTCCTGCTTAACACAATTTGGGAAGGCGAAGAATTGGCAAACAACCTGCCTGTAAATGTAAAGGCTTACTTTGCAAAGAATAATATCAAAGTTTACTATATCAATGCAACAAAGATTGCTCAGGAGATAGGTTTGGGTAACAGAACAAATACTATCCTACAGTCAGCATTCTTCCGTATAACAGGCGTTATTCCTGTAGATCTGGCTATTGAACAGATGAAGAAGTTCATTGTTAAGTCATACGGTAAGAAGGGTGAAGATGTTGTAAACAAGAACTATGCTGCTGTTGACAGAGGCGGTGAATATAAGGAATTGGTAGTAGATGCTGCTTGGGCTAATTTGGAAATCCCAGCAGCTGCAGCAAACAACGATCCTGAATTTATCAATAATGTAGTTCGTCCTATCAATGCTCAGAACGGTGATTTGCTTCCTGTATCTGCATTCAAAGATAGTATTGACGGTACATGGCCACAGGGTACAGCTGCTTACGAAAAGCGTGGTGTAAGTGCATTCGTTCCAGTATGGGATGCATCAAAATGTATTCAGTGTAACAAGTGTGCATACGTTTGTCCTCACGCTTGTATCCGTCCTATCGTTATGGACGATGCAGAAGCAGCCGGTCTGAATGCAGAAATGATTGAAATGAAGGCTCCTGCAGCAATGAAGGGCATGAAGTTCCGTATTCAGGTAGGTGTTATGGACTGTCTTGGTTGCGGTAACTGTGTGGATGTATGTCCTGGTAATCCAAAACTTGGCGGTTCTGCTCTTGCTATGGTTCCATTCGAAGGCCAGGAAGCAGAGGCTGCTAACTGGGAATACTGCGTTAAGAATGTAAAGAGCAAGCAGGATTTGGTTGATATTAAGTCAAACCCAAAGAACTCTCAGTTTGCTACTCCATTGTTTGAATTCTCAGGCGCATGTTCAGGTTGTGGTGAAACACCATACGTTAAGCTGATTTCACAGCTGTTTGGTGACCGTCAGATGGTATCTAACGCTACAGGTTGCTCATCAATCTATTCAGGTTCAATTCCATCAACTCCATATACAACTAACGAAAAGGGACAGGGTCCGGCATGGGCTAACTCATTGTTCGAAGACTTCTGTGAATACGGTATGGGTATGGAACTTGCTAACAAGAAGATGCGTATGCGTATCCAGACCTTGTTGGAAAATGCAATTGCTAACGAAGCAACTCCAGTAGAATTCAAGGAAGCTGCTCAGGAGTGGTTAGATGGTAAGAATGATGCCGATGCAAGCAAGGCTGCTACAGCAAAACTTGTTCCAATGATTGAAGCAGGCGCAGCAAACGGTTGCGAACTTTGCGCTCAGTTGAATGGTCTGACACAGTATCTGGTTAAACGTTCACAGTGGATCATTGGTGGTGACGGTGCTTCATACGATATAGGTTATGGTGGTCTTGACCACGTTATAGCTTCAGGCGAAGATGTAAATATCCTGGTATTGGATACAGAGGTTTATTCAAATACCGGTGGTCAGTCTTCAAAGGCTACTCCTCTTGGTGCTATTGCTAAGTTCGCTGCTTCAGGTAAGCGTGTTCGCAAAAAGGATCTTGGTATGATTGCAACTACATACGGTTATGTTTATGTAGCTCAGATTGCAATGGGTGCAGATCAGGCACAGTGTCTGAAGGCTATCCGTGAAGCTGAGGCATATCCAGGTCCATCACTTGTAATTGCTTACGCTCCATGTATCAACCACGGTTTGAAGAAGGGTATGGGTAAAGCACAGGCTGAAGAGGCTGCAGCAGTAGAGTGCGGTTACTGGCACTTGTGGCGTTACAACCCAGCATTGGAAGAAGAGGGCAAGAATCCATTCGTTCTTGATTCAAAAGAACCACAGTGGGATAAGTTCCAGGACTTCCTGAAGGGTGAAGTACGTTATGCATCAGTTATGAAACAGTATCCTGAAGAGGCTCAGCAGCTGTTTGATGCAGCAGAAGAGATGGCTAAGAAACGCTACTCATCATACATTCGTATGTCAAAGATGGAGTGGTAATAACCACTGAACAACAATAGTAAAGCGGTTCCAATCTGGGACCGCTTTTTGTATAATATAATACCTCTTATGGCCTGAAATTTATGGTGTGACAGCAAATGTCACGCTCTTTTTTTGTTTTAGTACAAGAAAGTATGCAGTTTTGCACTTAGAAAAAGTTAAACAATGCTATCTTCAGCATTATTCAGCATATTTTGTATATGTGTCAGTTGTAGATTTATATACATTTGTGTGTTTAATTCACCTTAAAAGAATATTAAAATGAAAGATGTTTTTAGATTGTTTAGACAGGGCTTTGACTTTAAAAGTGAAACAGGTAGTAAAAATATGCGTAACCCGATTTGCATATTATTAGTTGTACTTATCTATAGCAGTTGTTCATTTAATTATGAAAATGAGCAATATTCCTATTATTTGACTAATTTGAAGAATTACGGTCAGATATCGTTGTCAGTTCCTCATAAGCATGTGGAATATGATGATGCTTCGAAATCTGATATATTTATGTTCGGTCCTATGTTGCCGGAATTCAGAACCAGCCCTATTTTTGAAACAGGTCCGGTGCTGAACCTAACAAAAGATTGCAGCGTGGTGCTAATGAATGTGTCTAATAATAATCCACTTAAGCCAAGGAGTTTAAATTTATATTCGCCGTATGTTTTACCAACAGCAGATGGTTGGATGTTATGTAATTGCAAAGTTCCCTGGGCTAATTGGTATATCACCAATACTGGTGGCATAATTTTGTCGGAAGCAGAAAAACAAAAAAACAGTGGTTTTAAAGAACTAACTGAACAAGAACGTGCAGAACTGCAGGAGCAGGTATCTGAATTAAGGAACAAATATGAATATTCTATAGAGAATTCAGAACTCAATGAGCTGACAGGTTGCGATAAAATTTTTGTTGTGAACATTCCCAACGTAGATTTAATAAGTTGTACTAACGAAACTGTAGAAGCAGAAATTATAGATAATAGCAAACAGTGTTATGCAGTTGAGTTTTACAAAACTTCCAGTGCGGTAGGCTTAAAAACCCTATTTTTTATCAAGGGTAATAAAAGTATAGATGATTACGTAAAGCTATTTGGCAAATATGTAAAATTTGAGTAAAACTTATGAAAGCATTGTCGTGAAGATAACATATACAAATTTATGGGTATAGATGGTTGTTGTGCTGCGTCATAAAAATATGATTGTCGTATAGTTTTAAAGCTTGAATAACATCTTGTTGATTGATATTGATAGAAAATAAATACAATGCGATTTATATCTTATTGATTTATAGTGCAGTATGTTGTCTGTGTGATAGAATGTTTTTGCAGAATTATTCTTTTTAATTATTATTTGTCTATATCTTTGAAATAAATTTCCAAGATACTTGCGCTCGCTTAACCGTATCTTGGAAATCAATCAAACTAAATTGTAATGCATTATGAGAAAAGTCTTATTGTTCATGTTGTTGTTTGTGCTTAGCATAAATGCACAAAATGGTTTATCAGCTCAGAATGGCGATAAAATTGCAGTTATAGGAAATGTCATATCTTTTGAACATTTAACCGAACCTGACCAGATACCTACAACAGGTTCTACTTCCGGTACATTTAATATCTCCAATGCTGTTCGTGTGAAATTGAACGTTAAAGCAGTAACATACGGAGAATTTAGTGGTGAAACAATTACTTTTGATTTTAAATCAGTATTCGCAGACAATAAATTCCTTAAATACGGTAATGTGCTTTGTCTTCTTGAAAAAGGAGAAAAAGGTGTATATGTAATGCCCAATCCTTTAGATTGTTGTTATGATGTTTACTATGATAATAATGAAGGTTGGGTTGCTGCGGCTTTTTCAGGTGAAAGATTTTTGCCATATACATACCAGAGCAATAAAAGATTATTATCTCTTAATTCTGAACAATGTATAGATTCTGCATACATAAAAACTCGCATAGAACGATCTTATCTTGATACACAAGTGAAAACCATAGAGGAAGCATATTTGTTTAATGACGGTAAGGCCATTCCCAAATATGGTTATCCGGTATCATGTCTTGTAGATTATATTCTAACCACAATCAAAAATAAGACAAATACTGTCGATAATAGTGCAGTGGCTACTCCAAGGATGGTAGATTTAGGATTATCTGTTAAATGGGCCGATTGTAACTTAGGTGCTACTAGACCGGAAGAGTTTGGCAGATACTATGCTTGGGGTGAAACCGAACAAAAGACTACATATACTCCCGAAAACTACAAATGGTGTAATATGCAAAGCAACATACTGACAAAGTATGTTGTAAAAGAGATTGACGTACCGGTATATAAAGAGAGAAAAGATGCTAACGGATTGATAATTGCAGAAATATCCTTATATGACCCTTTAATACCGCCATACGGAACTATTGATGGCAAGACAGAATTGGAACCATCTGATGATGCTGCTACTGCTTGTTTAGGTGATGGTTGGCGCACCCCAACTAAAGCAGAGATACAGGAACTTTATGATAATTGCGAATGGACTTTAATAGAACAGAATGGCGTAAGAGGATATAAGGCAACAAGTAAGATAAATGGTAAAAGCATATTCTTGCCATTTGCCGGTTGGTGGAGTTTTTATGGATTAAAAGGTATTGATAAAAATAAAGAATTAGGTGTTTGCTATATGTCTGCTACATTATCTGAATATCATATTGATGCCGTTCATGTGTTGAGATTGAAAGATTCTGAATCAATACAAGATGGAGTAAGTACCACTACAAACACTTCCAGATGTGATGGTGCGCCTATCCGTCCTGTCTATGATCCTAAGTAAACAAGCATTGTCGCGATGACAATATATACAATTTTATGGTTGTTGATAGCTGTTGGAGGGGTGTTTATCTCCTCCAGCAGTTGTTTTTGATTTATCTTTGTTGCAGAATGACGTAAATTTATTGCATATTGATTGTATGTTGGTGTTTTTTTATTTATATTTGTGGCCAAATAATTAAATAATAATGATATGGCACAAGTATCTATGACGGTTAGAATGGATTACGAACTTAAACAGGCGTTTGATGCTTTATGTACTCAATTTGGAATGAGTGCAAATACCGCTATGAATGTCTTTGCAAAGGCTGTTGTACAGCGTCGTAGAATACCATTCGAAATAAAAGCTAATGATGACACAGTAACCATAAGCAAAGGTTTGGAAGCTTTTCGTGAAATAAGAAAAATGGCAGAAAGTGGTCAACTGCCAGATTTGACTTTAGATGAAATCAATGAAGAAATCAGATTAATTCGTTCGGAAAAAAACAGACAATGATATACGCAGTAATCGATACCAATGTGATAGTATCAGCTTTGCTATCACATACACACAATTCATCTACAGTAAAAATAATGGAGGCTATTTTCAATGGAATGATATGTCCATTGTATAATAGTGAAATTATTAATGAGTATGCGGATGTTCTAACTCGTCCAAAGTTTAGAATACCTTCTCATAGTGTAGGGGAAATAATAAATCTAATTGAAAAATTAGGTATTGAATCAGATAGAGTTCATACTGATGAGATAATTAAGGATTTGGATGATGTTGTATTCTACGAGGTAACTTTATCTAAAGAAGGCGCACTTTTAGTAACAGGTAATATAAAACATTTTCCTAGAAATTCAATTGTTGTAACACCTGCAGAAATGATTCGGATTTTAGAAATTAACTGCACCAAATAGTATAGGAAGTACAAATGTAAGTTGAATTCAATACAAAAGCTGAACAAAATTATACAAGATTGGACTTGTGATGCAAAATGCAACATTTTTGCAACGTAAAATATGCCTATTGAGCCTACAACTTATTGTAATTTTGCAGGAAAATAAAAGAATTATGAATGATGTAGGTAGAAAAATTTTAATAGTGTTGTTAGGGGTTACTTTTTGGGTGCTGGCAATAGCTACAGTGATGTTCTATACAAAGAATCCTTTTGAACTTAATGGTGGAGATACAAACTTTGGGGCATGGGGAATGTTACTTTATACCACAGCAAAAGTCCAAAACTATATACTGGATTCCAGTGGGAAAGGAAGAATACGTTTTGCCTATTTCTGGCTTCGAATAGAGAAGTGCCCACCATTTTATAAATATATGGAGATTTCCGGTGATGCCGCAATAACATTGTCACTTATCTATGCTTTTGTAAGATATGGATTGATTGCAAATCCAAGCCACTTAAATATCTGTATAACAATAGGTATCGCTATCTTTTTTATTGCTATTCTGCTTACTTTAGTAGGTATGAAGCATTATGGTAGAAACCCTTTTTTACCGGAACAATTGGAATCATTTCAACCTATGATAAGTGATTTTAAGAAGAGTGATGCCTATAAGGAAGTTCTCTCTGTGGTTGAACAGATAGGTGATGATTTTACAGCTACCGAAATAGAAAGCTTGAAATCCGATATGCGAAAGCAGATGTTATCAATCTGCACCTTTTTAAAGGAAAATGCTCCGTCACTGAGTAAAGATGATATAGATTACTGTCTGTTTGCTCTGTTGGGGTTAAAACAGGTGGAGATGCTGAAGTTCTTTAATGTTTCTTATTCCACATTGCGTAGCAGAAAGAATAGAATTAAAGAGAAGATGAACGAAGAACTCTATAAAATCATCTTCCAGGAATAACTCTATTCAAAATAGCGTTTTAAGTAGTGTCCGGTGTATGAATCCGGGCACTCTGAAATCTCTTTTGGTGTTCCGGTGGCAATAATGGTGCCACCCTTGTCGCCACCTTCGGGACCCAAATCTATAATGTAATCGGCACACTTTATTACATCCATATTGTGCTCAATAATTATAATGGTGTGTCCGCGTTCTATAAGTGCATTGAAAGATTCCAACAGTTTTTTTATGTCGTGGAAGTGTAGTCCGGTAGTGGGTTCATCAAATATAAAGATGGTTGGATCGCTCTTCTCCAAACTTAGGTAGTATGCCAATTTTACGCGCTGACTTTCACCGCCCGACAGGGTAGAAGATGATTGCCCTAACTTAACATAACCCAAACCAACCTGTTTAAGTGCATTCAGTTTCTTTACAATCTTCTTTTCTGTAGGATTGTTGCCACTAAAGAATTCCGATGCTTGATTTACAGTCATATTTAGAACGTCCCAAATGTTCTTGTCTTTGTATGTAACCTCTAAAACATCGCTTTTGAAACGTTTGCCATGACAGCTTTCACACTCCAATTGTAAATCGGACATAAACTGCATAGAGATACTTATGGTTCCTTCGCCTTTACACTCTTCGCATCGACCTCCCTCTGAATTGAATGAAAAATGTCCGGCTTTGAATCCCATCTGTTTGGAAAGAGTCTGGTCTGCAAATAGTTTCCTTATATCGTCGTATGCTTTAATGTAAGATACCGGATTGGAACGCGAAGATCTTCCTATGGGGTTCTGATCTACAAACTCTACTCCTTTTACCATATTCAAATCGCCCTCTACAGATAGGCATTCACCGGGGTGTTCGCTGGTTTCACTGTAGATGTTCTTCAGGTGCAGATATAGTATCTCCCTGACAAGTGTACTTTTACCTGAACCGCTTACTCCGGTTACTACTGTCATTACATTCAGAGGGAATTTTACATCTATTCCCTTCAGATTGTTTTGACGCGCCCCTTTTACCTGAATGGAGTTGTTCCAATATCGGGGTGAATAGGGTAGTGGAATGGTCTCTTTACCTGTCAGGTACTTTATGGTGTAGCTGTCTGAATTGCTGTCCAGATTGTTTATATCGCCTTGATAGACTATGTTTCCACCGCCACGACCGGCTTCCGGACCTACGTCTATTATGTAATCCGCTGCACGAATTATCTCTTCGTCATGTTCTACCACTATTATGGTGTTGCCTATATCTTTAAGCTCTTTAAGTACCTTAATAAGTCTGTCTGTATCGCGGCTGTGCAGTCCTATGCTGGGTTCGTCAAGTACATACAATGAACCTACCAGGCTGCTGCCAAGCGATGTTACCAAACTTATGCGCTGGCTTTCTCCACCCGATAGTGTGTTGCTGGCTCTGTTCAGTGTCAGATATTCCAGGCCTACATTGGTCATAAAAGTCAGACGGCGGTCTATCTCTTTAAGAATTCTCTTTGCTGTCTGATATTCGTGTTCCTGCAGTTCTAAATTGGAGAAAAAATCCTTTAGTTTGCCTATTGGCATTTCTATTAATTCTGTAATAGATTTTCCTCCCACTTTTACGTATGTTGCCTCTTTACGCAATCTTGTACCATGACATTCCGGACAGGTGGTTTTGCCTCTGTATCGTGCCAGCATAACTCTGTACTGTATCTTGTACTGGTTGCGTTCTACCATACGGAAGAAGTTGTCTATGCTACATTCCCAGTCGTCTTCCGACAGTGGTTTGCCTGTTCCGTGCCACAGATAATCTTTCTCTTGTTCTGTCAGTTCGTAATAGGGCTTGAAGATAGGAAATCCCACCTGCGTAGCCTGCATAATGAATGCATCTTTCCATTCGCCCATCTTTTCGCCACGCCAACATACCACTGCACCATCATAAATACTGAGTGAACGGTTGGGGATAACCAAAGATTCGTCTATACCTATTATTCTACCATAACCTTCGCATTTAGGGCAGGCACCTATAGGAGAATTGAATGAAAACAGTTGTTCTGTAGGCTCTTCAAACTTTATTCCGTCTGCTTCAAAGCGGTTGTTGAACTCTACAAGTGTAGTCTGTTCTGTATCATAAAAACGTAGCAGACAGCAACCATCGCCCTCATAGAATGCGGTGTCGGCAGAATCGCTCAGACGGCTTATACTCTCCTGAGTGTGGTCTGTGGATAGGCGGTCTATCAATATATATGCTTGATGTATGTTCTTTTCTATATCGGATAGTTTGGCATCATTCTCTATGATGTCTTCTATGCGAATAATCTCTGCATTATAGTCTATGCGCGTATAGCCCTGCTGAAGTTGAGATTGCAATAGCTCTTTTATGCTGCTTTTACCACGCATAATCAGTGGGGCAAGAACAGTGTATCGGGTACGTTCCGGATGGCTCAGCATAGATTGCACTACATCTTCTGTGTAATGTCTTTTTACTAATTCACCGCTTATGGGTGATACTGTCTTGCCTATTCTGGAAAAGAGCAGTTTAAGATATTCGTAAATCTCAGTCTGTGTGCCCACAGTGGAACGTGGATTCCTGTTTGCGGTATGCTGTTCTATGGCAATGGTTGGTGGTAAACCCAAAATATAGTCACATTCGGGCTTTTTCATTCTGCCCAAAAACTGGCGTGCGTAAGACGATAACGATTCTACATATCTGCGTTGTCCTTCTGCATACAGAGTATCGAAAGCTAAAGATGATTTACCTGAACCTGACAATCCGGTAACAACAATGAATTTGTCTCTTGGAATCTCTAAAGAGATGTTATTCAGGTTGTTTACCCTCACTTTATGTAGTAATATGTTATCTGTTTCCTTTGCCATATTCAAACTATTCCACCTATTTTATGCACAAAGGTACGGATTTTTATGCTTTCCTCTTCATTACGTTAGAATAATTGGTTAATTTTGCATTGAATTTTGAACATTCCAATTTATAGATATGATACTCTTCTTTAAGAATCAAACAGGCACAATAGTTGCCACTGAGAGCGTTTCAAAACTGTCTGAAGACGATGTAAAAAAACTGTCTTGGCTTTATGGCGAAGCAGAACTGTTGGATGCAGAATCGTTAGAAGGATATTTTGTAGGTCCACGTCGTGAAATGATTACTCCCTGGAGTACAAATGCTGTAGAAATTACCCAAAACATGGGACTTTCGGGCATTTTGCGTATAGAGGAATATTTCCCTGTAAAAGATGCTGATGCAGAATACGATCCTATGCTGCAGCGTCTCTATTCAGGTTTGGACCAGAAAATCTTTAAGGTTGATATAGAACCACAACCTATTCTCTTTATTGAAGATTTGGAATCTTACAATGAACAAGAGGGTTTGGCATTATCGACAGAAGAGATTGAATATCTGCATAAAGTAGAAGGCGAATTAGGACGTAAACTTACCGATAGCGAAGTGTTTGGTTTTGCACAGATCAATTCAGAACACTGTCGCCACAAGATATTCGGTGGTACATTCATTATAGACGGAAAAGAGATGGAATCTTCTCTGTTCCAGATGATTAAAAAGACTACTCAGGAAAATCCTAACAGCATTCTTTCTGCATATAAAGACAATGTGGCTTTCTCACAGGGTCCAGTTGTGGAACAGTTTGCTCCGGTAGATCACTCTACATCCGATTATTTTGTTATTAAAGATATTGAAACAGTTATCTCTCTTAAAGCAGAGACTCATAACTTCCCAACAACAGTAGAGCCATTCAATGGTGCTTCAACCGGTACAGGTGGTGAAATTCGCGACCGTATGGGTGGTGGTAAAGGTTCTTGGCCAATTGCAGGTACAGCAGTCTATATGACATCGTACCCAAGAAACGATCAGGGTCGTCAGTGGGAAAAGACAATGAAGGAGCGTAACTGGTTGTATCAGACTCCTGAACAGATTCTTATCAAGGCATCTAATGGTGCATCAGATTTTGGTAATAAGTTTGGTCAGCCACTTATCTGCGGTTCATTGCTTACATTTGAACACAAAGAGAATGACGAACAGTATGGTTACGATAAAGTGATTATGCTGGCAGGTGGTGTAGGTTATGGTACCAAACGCGACTGTTTGAAGGGTGAACCTCAGACAGGCAATAAAGTTGTGGTTTTGGGTGGTGATAACTATCGTATTGGTCTTGGTGGTGGTTCTGTATCTTCTGTAGAGACAGGTCGCTATTCATCGGGTATTGAATTGAATGCTGTTCAGCGTGCAAATGCAGAGATGCAGAAACGTGCTTATAACGTAACACGCGCTCTATGTGAAGAGGAATCTAACCCTATCGTATCTATTCACGACCACGGTTCAGCAGGTCACGTAAACTGTCTTTCAGAACTTGTGGAAGAGTGTGGTGGTTTGATAGAGATGGATAAACTGCCTATTGGTGACAAGACTCTTTCTGCAAAAGAGATTGTGGCTAACGAATCACAGGAACGTATGGGCTTGTTGATAGACGAAAAATATATAGGTCATGTTCAGCAGATTGCAGAACGCGAACGCGCTCCTATGTATGTGGTTGGTGAAACTACTGGCGATGCCCGTTTTGCTTTCCAGCAGGCTGATGGCGTTCGTCCTTTCGATTTGGCAGTAAGCCAGATGTTTGGTTCATCACCAAAAACATATATGGTAGATGAAACTGTAGAACGTAAATATGAAAATGCTAAGTATTCTGAAAAGGATCTTACAAAATATATAGAAGATGTATTGCAGTTGGAATCTGTAGCTTGTAAAGACTGGCTCACAAATAAGGTGGACCGTTCTGTAACAGGTAAGATTGCACGCCAGCAGTGTCAGGGTAAATTGCAGTTGCCACTATCAGACTGTGGTGTTGTTGCTTTGGATTATCGTGGAAAGAAGGGTATAGCAACCGCTATTGGTCATGCACCTCAGGCAGCTCTTGCCGATTCTGCAGCAGGTTCTGTACTTGCAGTATCGGAAGCTCTTACAAACATCGTCTTTGTCCCACTTACACAGGGTATCAACAGTGTATCGTTAAGCGCAAACTGGATGTGGCCTTGTCGTTCACAGAAGGGTGAAGATGCACGTCTGTACAAAGGTGTTAAGGCTCTGTCTGATTTCTGTATTGCACTTGGTGTGAATGTTCCTACAGGTAAGGATTCACTCTCAATGACTCAGAAATATCCTAATGGTGAAAAGATTATCAGCCCGGGTACAGTAATAGTGTCTTCAGGTGGTGAAGTTTCTGATGTTAAGAAGGTGGTATCGCCTGTATTGGCAGAAGTGAAAAATAGCACATTGCTTCACATAGACTTTAGCTTTGATGAACAGCGTTTGGGCGGTTCTGCATTTGCTCAGTCACTTGGTAAGATAGGTAGCGATGTTCCTACCGTTAAGAGTGCAGAATATTTTGCCGATGCATTCAATGCAGTTCAGACACTTGTAGAAAAAGAGCTTGTTTTGGCAGGTCACGATATCTCTGCAGGTGGTATGATTGTTACTCTGCTTGAAATGTGTTTTGCTAACGTAAACGGTGGCCTGAATATAGATCTCAGCCAGTTGGTTGGTGACGATATTGTTAAGATTCTCTTCTCAGAAAATCCGGGCTTGATTCTACAGATTGACAATAAGAATCTGGATGCTGTAACCACTATCCTTGAAGGTGAGGGTGTAGGTTATGCAGTTATAGGTCGTCCATCTGAAGATCGCAATATTACTTTGAAACTTGCTGATAAGAAGTTCAATGTAGATATCAATAAGATGCGCGATTTGTGGTTCCGTACATCTTATCTGCTTGATAGAAAACAGTCTATGAACGGTTGCGCAGATAAGCGTTACGAAAACTATTCAGAACAGCCATTGAATTTGAAGTTTAACTACAACTTTACAGGTAAACTTGCAGACTATGGTTTGAATCCTGATCGTCGCGAAGCTACAGGCGTTAAAGCTGCTATCATTCGCGAAAAGGGTACAAACGGTGAACGCGAAATGGCTTATACACTGTGGTTGGCAGGTTTCGATGTTAAGGACGTTACAATGACCGACTTGGTTAGCGGACGTGAAACATTGGAAGATATCAATATGATTGTCTTCTGCGGTGGCTTCTCAAATTCAGACGTATTGGGTTCTGCAAAAGGTTGGGCTGGTGCATTCCTGTTCAATCCAAAGGCAAAAGCAGCACTCGACAACTTCTATGCAAGAAAGGATACTCTTTCATTAGGTATCTGTAATGGTTGTCAGCTGATGATAGAACTTGGTTTGGTAAATCCTGAACACGAAAAGAAAAGCCGTATGCTCCACAACGATTCACACAAATTTGAATCATCGTTCTTAGGATTGACTATTCCACAGAATAACAGCGTAATGTTCAGCACTCTGTCAGGTAACAGACTTGGCGTTTGGGTAGCTCACGGAGAAGGTAAGTTCTCATTGCCATACGCAGAAGATCAGTACAATGTGATAGCTCACTATACATATCCTGATTATCCTGCAAATCCAAACGGTTCTGATTACAATGTGGCAGGTGTAGCAAGTGCCGATGGTCGTCACGTAGCAATGATGCCACACCCTGAACGTGCTATCTTCCCATGGCAGTGTGGTTACTATCCTGCAGATCGCAAACAGGACGAAATCACTCCTTGGTTAGAGGCATTCGTTAATGCAAGAAAATGGGTTGAAGCTCAGAAATAAAAAGCTATTATAGCTGAAAGAACCCCGAACTTTTTCCACAAAGTCCGGGGTTCACTTTATAAGCAATGAAACTTACAGTTTGACTTTGCACTTGACGGGAGTAGATTCTACTTGTAGTCTGTTTAATGCAGTAACCACATAAACATATTCTGTGGCACCATCCTTATAAGGCAGGTTGATAAACAGTCTGTCTGTAATAGTAATAATACGTGAGGGATCTTCTATGTTAATCTCTTCGTCTTTATTAAACCTGTATATAACATACTTAACAGGTTTCTCAAAAATCTTCTTCTTATTGTATTTGGATGGAGTCCAGAACAGAACAGGACCATCGGTAGTCTCCAGACACATAACCTTTCTAACCTTACCCGGAGCATCTTGTGACATAGTAGGTGCAACAGGTTGCAAAGCAGGATACTGATGATACTCTTCTGTAAGTATAGTCCTGTAGTTACCTACATTATCTACAACAGCTTTTGCATACCAGAAACAGTTTCCCTGAAGTCCCGGCATAATACGCTCCAAATTCAATTTGTGACGTTGCTGATGCATGGAACGATTAGCGGGGTCTGTTCCGGTTATGGTTCTATCTACATCCTGACCTATAACCATTACACAGTTACCTGCATTTTCTGACCACCATTTGGTAAGTACGGAGTAATCGGCAGTCTTATGTCCTGTGTTCCAATATACCTGCGGAATGCAGTAGTCCATCCATCCTTTTTCTATCCAGTATAGAATATCTGCATATAATCCGCTATAGTTCTCAAGTCCATTGGTCAGGCTGCCATTGTGGTAACTTGGCGATGAATTTCTGTAGATGCCAAAAGGAGAAATTCCAAAACGTACCCAGGGTTTTATAGTCTTGATGGTATCTCTTATCTGTTCTACAAAACGGTTAACATTGTCGCGTCTCCAATCTGCTTTATCGGTAAATCCGCGATTATTGGCTTTGAACCAAGCATCGTCATTGAACTTAAGATTTCCGTCAGGGTAGGGATAGAAATAATCATCCATGTGGAAACCATCTATATCGTAACGTCTTGTAATGTCGGCAGCCACCTTACATATATGGTCGCAGTTTTCCTGCATGGCAGGGTTAAAAAGAACCAAACTTCCATATTTTATGAAACGATCAGGGTGCTGTGAAATCTGGTGCATAGGTGACAGCTCCTTAGTAGAAGCGGTTTGTGCTCTGAAAGGATTGATCCAAGCGTGCAGTTCCATACCTCTTTTATGACATTCATCAATCATAAATTGTAATGGGTCCCAATCTTCGTCGGGTGCCTGTCCCTGTTTGCCTGTCAGATATTTGCTCCAAGGTTCAATTTCCGATTTATAGAGCGCATCACCCTCTACACGTATCTGAAACAGAATAGTGTTTATTCTTGCCTTTTCCAAACTATCAAGCTGGCTTATCAGGGTCTGTTTCAGTTCTCCGGTAGGAATACCTTCAAACTGATGGTTTACGGCTTGAATCCAGGCACCTCTGAATTCTCTTTTTGGTGCTGCAGCAAAAACTGTGGTAGCTGTCAGCAACAGAATGATAGTTGAAAATAATCTGATTTTCTTCATAAAATAGTTACTCTTGTTAAATCTGCATCAGTCCCCAAACAATGACTGCATATCGTATAAATTTACCTATAAACATGGATATGGTGGTCCATAGCGGATTACTGCGTAAGAATCCTAACGCCACGGCTATGGCCTCTCCTATAAACGGCAGAAAGGTAAAGAATGCCATAAACGATGCGGCTCCTTTGCCTTGCAGGTAGTTCATTACCTTTTCTATCTTCTCCGGCTTGACTTTCAAGTATTTGGTAATCCATTCGGTCTTTCCCAGCCAACCTAACCAGTAACAGGTTACACCTCCTAAAGTGTTGCCTACTGCTGCCGAAATAAGACAGAGTGCAGGGCTGCTGCCTACTTTGATGAGTGCAGCTACCACAAGTTCAGAACTGAATGGTACAATAGTACCGGCCAATAGTGCCGATATGAATGCACCTACATATCCCCATTCTATAAGTATCTCTACCAGTTTCTCCATCTCTGTTATTCAACAAACTGTTTGAGTTCCTGATATAAACGCTGTACAGGTAGTCCAACTACATTGAAATATGAACCTTCTATGCGTTCTACTCCTATATAGCCTATCCACTCTTGAATACCGTATGCACCGGCTTTGTCAAGTGGAGAATACTTTTTTACATAGTATTCAATCTCTTTCTCTGTGAGTTCTGCAAACTTTACCTGTGTGGTAACTGCAAAACTGTGTCTTCTCTCCTTAGTGCATAGTACCACACCGGTTATAACCTGATGCCATTTTCCAGATAGCTTTCTTAGCATCTCTTCCGCCTCTTGTGGAGTAGAAGGCTTGCCTAAAACTTCTCCATCTATATATACAATGGTGTCGGCAGTTATCAGCAGTTCGTCGGTAGCTAATCCCATTATGTAGGCATCTGCCTTTTTGCCTGATATGTATAATGGAATATCTTCTCCCTGCAGATGCGAGGGAGAAGATTCATCTATATTTTCCAATACTCTGATGGAAAAATCTATTCCTAATCCCGCCAGAAGTTCTTTTCTTCTGGGAGATGCCGATGCAAGTACTACTTTATAAGGTATATTTATCATCCAAGAATCTTTTTGCCTAAGACAAGTTTGTCTCCTGAATCGTCAACAGTCCAAATCTGTGGCTTGCGACCATTGCCGGCATCGTGGTGTACTATGTAAAGAAGTGTGCCGTCAAATTTGCGGAACAACATACCATGACCTGAATTGTTAGCAAGGAATGACTTCTCTTCCTGTACCCAAGGACCTTTAATGCTACCGCTGGTTGAATATGCAATACCCTGTGCATAACGTGTGTCACCCCAGCTTGACCATAGCATACCAAGTACGCCAGTCTGAGTGCGGAACATCTGTGGGCCATCTGTTACCCATCCCGGCATCTTTAGACCAAATGTAGCTTCGCCTATAGAGTTCATCTCTTTAGACCATGCTGCTTCACTTGCGCGGAACATTGTGGTAGGTTCTGCTGTACGATGTGTCAAATCTTCAGATAGTGGGAAGTAGTCCATTGTACCGTCAATAAGCTGTGTCCATTCGTGTACGAATACCATATATACTGTATCGTTCTCTTCGTAGAGAGTACCGTCAATGATATCCCAATCTACTGGACCAAGACAGAATGTTGAATCTTTAACCAATGGCAGATATGGGCCATCTACTTTGTCAGAAACCAAAAGTTGTGTCTGGTTCAGAGGTACATTATATCTGCGTGGTACCTGTTCAATACATACTCTGTGATTGTTCCATGTACCTGCATAGTAGAATTTATCACCAAACTTGTGGATTTCGCCTGCTGCAACAAAATTGCCCTGCATCCAAGTACCTGAAAGATCTATGATATTGTACGGACCATTCCAGGTTTTAAGATCTTTACTCTTGTAAAGTGAACCACCGGTACCTGTCAGATAGTAAGTCTGAGTCTCTGCATCTGCGTAGATGAATGGGTCACTCATTGAAATTTCAGTGATATCCATATCTCTTGGACCCTGCTGCATAGGTCTGCGTGGTGGTTGCTGTGTCTGTGCAGGTCTGGGTCTGTTCTGATTAGCGCCTGAAGGTGGTGGCAGAATCATACCGCCAAAGTTGTTCTGTCCCGGAGTAGCTCTTGGAGCCTGCTCTCCACGTGGTACTGATACAATCTCCTGCTTTAAAAACGGATTGTTTTCCGCTTCGCTGCATTTGTTACACTGTTTCTGCTCTCCGCAAGCGGTCAGCAATAGTGCTGCCGATGCAATCAGTAAAGTAGCTTTTTTCATAAATACATTATTTGGTTAAGTTATTATACTCTTCCAGCGCCTCTTCCAAAAGTTTAAGCGCTTTCTTTAAATCCTGATTGTTCAGTACGTATGCCAGACGTACCTGATTTTTTCCAAGTGACGAATCTGAATAGAAACCGGTTCCCGGTGCCATCATAATAGTCTCACCATTACGTCTGAAATCTGTCAGACACCATTGGCAGAACTTATCGCAGTCATCAATAGGTAGCTGAACCATAGTATAGAAGGCTCCCATAGGAATAGGTGAATATACGCCCGGAATTTTATTCAGACCATCTATCAGACATTTTCTGCGATTTATGAATTCATCGTATGTAGTAGCCATATAATCTCGTGGGGCAGAAATAGATGCTTCTGCAACTATCTGTCCTATAAGTGGCGGGCTGAGACGTGCCTGACAGAACTTCATTACTGCTTTGCGTACTGTTTCGTTCTTTGTGGCAATAGCACCTATTCTTATACCACATTCGGAATATCTCTTTGACACGGAGTCAATCAGTATGACATTATCCTCTATACCCTCTAAGTGACAGGCCGATATATATGGAGAACCGGTGTATATAAATTCACGATATACCTCGTCGGAGAATAGATATAAATCGTATTTCTTTACCAAATCGCGCAACTGGAGCATCTCTTTCATTGTGTAGAGATATCCGGTTGGGTTGTTTGGGTTACATATCAGAATACCTTTTGTACGCTCTGTTATCAGTTTTTCAAACTCTTCCACAGGTGGCAATGCAAAGCCATCGTCTATGGATGAAACTATTGGTTTGATAACTGCTCCGGCCGATACGGCAAAAGCCATGTAGTTCGCGTATGCAGGCTCCGGTACAATAATTTCATCGCCCGGATTCAAACAGGTCATAAATGCAAACAAAACCGCTTCTGAACCACCACAAGTTACAATTATATCGTCCGGTTGGAACTTGATTTGATACTGTTCGTAGTAGTCGCATAATTTTTTTCGCAAACTCAAGAAACCCTGGCTTGGAGAGTATTCCAAGACTTGACGGTCAATGTTCTTTAAAGCATCCAGACCAATCTGCGGAGTAGGCAGGTCCGGCTGACCGATGTTTAGGTGGTAAATTTTTACGCCTTCCGATTCTACCTGTTGAGCTATCTTTGACAGCTTACGAATAGGTGAACTTGGCATAATCTCTGCTCTATTAGATATTTTCATTGCAATGTAATTTTGCACAAAGTTATATATTTGAATGAAATAATTGAAAAAAATAGCGTGTAATGTTTGATGAAAGAAAAAAGGTTGTACTTTTGCACTTGTAAGCAGAATAAAAATCAGGTTATGAACAGTAAATTTTGGTGGCAAAGCGAGTGGTGTACCGTACGATGGCGTGGGGTGGCATAATTCGTTTGTCTTATCCTGATTTACCAGATAAGATAGAGAAGCCCGAAACCACGCGTGGAGACGGGCTCTTTTTGTATAAACTTAATATGAATTGAAAAAACAGATAACAAATATGAAACAGAAAAGATTTTTTTTGAGTGAAAATGAGATACCAACACAGTGGTACAATATTCAGGCAGATATGCCTAATAAACCTATGCCTTTGAAAAACCCTGCAACAGGTGAATTTATGAAAGCAGAAGATCTATATCCTATTTTCTGTGAAGAGTGTAGCCGTCAGGAACTGAATCAGACCGATTCATGGATAGATATCCCGGAAAAAGTTCGCGAAATGTACACTTATTACAGAAGTACTCCGCTGGTACGCGCATACGGACTGGAAAAGGCTTTAGGTACTCCTGCACACATATATTTTAAGAATGAGAGTGTTAGCCCGGTAGGTTCACATAAACTGAATTCCGCATTGGCACAGGCATATTATTGCAAACAGGAAGGTGTTACAAATGTTACTACAGAAACAGGCGCCGGTCAGTGGGGTACAGCTCTTTCATACGCTGCAAAGGTATTCGGTATAGAGGCTGCCGTATATCAGGTAAAAATAAGCTACGAACAGAAACCTTACAGAAGAAATATGATGCAGGTGTTTGGTGCGCAGGTAACTGCATCACCTTCAATGTCAACACGTGCAGGTAAGGATATTCTTACCAAACATCCTAATCATCAGGGATCGTTGGGTACAGCAATATCAGAAGCTGTGGAATTGGCAAAAATGACTCCAAACTGTAAATATACATTGGGCTCTGTGCTTAGTCACGTATCGTTGCATCAGACTATTATTGGTCTTGAAGCAGAAAAGCAGATGGCTATGGCAGGTGAATATCCTGATGAAATTATAGCTTGTTTTGGTGGTGGTTCAAACTTTGCCGGTTTGGCTTTCCCATTTATGCGTCATGCAATTAGTGGGGAACGTAAGGGTACACGTTTTATAGCAGTAGAGCCTGCATCTTGCCCTAAACTTACAAAGGGTAAATTTATGTACGACTATGGCGATGAAGCCGGATATACTCCATTGATGCCGATGTTCTCTTTAGGACACAATTTTGCTCCTGCAAATATTCACGCAGGTGGTTTGCGTTACCACGGTGCAGGTGTTATAGTATCGCAGTTGCTAAAAGATGGATTTATGGAGGCTATGGATGTGGATCAGATAGAGACTTTCGAAGCAGGTATGCTGTTTGCTCAGAGTGAAGGTATTGTTCCTGCTCCTGAATCTTGTCACGCAATTGCAGCTACTATTCGTCGTGCTTTGGAATGTAAGGAGAGTGGTGAAAGTAAGGTGTTGCTGTTTAACCTGACAGGTCATGGACTGATGGATATGGCTGCATATAATCAGTATCTGAGCGGTAACCTTACAAACTACGCAATGAGCCAGGAAGAGGTAGAAAAGAATTTGGCTGATTTCAGCTTGTAAAAATATTAAGGTATGAATGATTATGGTTTCTTTAGGGTAGCTGCTGCTGTACCGGTAGTTAAGGTTGCTGCTCCATTGGCCAATGCCAAACAGTGTTTGGAATTGGTGGAAAAGGCATACGAAAAGCAGGTTCAGGTAATCTGTTTTCCGGAACTATCTATAACCGGATATTCTTGTGGGGATTTGTTCTTGTCCCGTCAGTTGATAGATAGGGCAGAACAGGCACTGGAATGGCTGTTGCAGCAGACCGCAAAGATGGATATCATAATCATAGCAGGTATGCCACTACGTGTTTCATCATCGCTTTTGAATGGTGCTGTAGTACTTCACAAAGGTTGTATAATAGCATCGGTAGCAAAGACATTCCTTTGCGAAGAATCGGGAGAAAGACATTGGTTTGCCGACGCTTCCGATATAGAAGACGGTACTATTGAACTGTGTGGGCGCAGTGTGCCCTTTGGTCATAATATGGTGTTTGCATCAAACAATGGAGCATTTTCAATAGAGATAGGCGAAGATCTGTTTGCAGCAGTATCGCCTAGCTCAATACAGTCGGTAGGCGGTTCGTTAGTTACATTTAATCTGTCGGCAGTAAAGACTCAGACAGGTACCGGTGCAGTTCTTGCTGATATGGTAAAGATGCAGTCTATGCGTTGTATGTCAGGCTATGTTCTGGCATCGGGCGGATATGGAGAGACATCGGGCGATAATCTCTATTCGGGTTATTCGTTTATTGCCGAAAACGGATTTATGCTAAAACAGAATAGTGAATGGACAGATAACGGTTCTCTTTTGATTTCAGATATTGATGTAGAGAAACTTAATATGTGCCGTATGCGCAGTTCTATATTTAAGGAGCTGAAAGGCAATGGTATAACATATTCTGTGGAGATACCTGATTGGAGAGCAGAACAGCCGGAGTATCCTGTATGCGAAAATCCGTTTGTAGCATCATCGGTAGAAAACACTTGCGCAGAAACATTTGCTATACAAACTGCTGCACTTGCAACCAGAATGAAGAATATATCGGCAAAAAAGGCCGTTATAGGTGTGTCGGGTGGTCTTGATTCTACATTGGCACTTTTGGTGATTGCAAAAACATTTGATATGATGGGCCTGGACAGAAAGGGTATTGTGGCAGTTACAATGCCGGGATTTGGCACCACTGGCAGAACCTATAACAATGCTCTTGAATTGATGAAAGTATTGGGCACCGATGTAAGGGAAATCAGTATAAAAGATGCCTGTTTGCAACATTTTTCCGATATAGGTCATAATCCGGAAATTAAAGATGTGGTTTATGAAAACAGTCAGGCCAGAGAGCGTACACAGATTCTGATGGATTTGGCAAATAAAGAGAATGCTCTGGTTATAGGTACAGGCGATATGTCTGAATTGGCTCTTGGCTGGTGTACATATAATGGCGACCAGATGTCTATGTATGGTGTCAATGCCGGTGTTCCAAAGACTATGGTAAGAATGATAGTTGAATATGCGGCAGGTAGAGATGAGTTTGTATCGGCAAAACCATATCTGCTTGATGTTGTGGCTACTCCTGTTAGTCCGGAACTGTTGCCTGCAGATAGCAATGGAGATATAAATCAGAAGACAGAAGATATAGTTGGACCGTACGAACTGCACGATTTCTTCCTGTATCATCTGTTAAAGAATGGCTTTACCCCGGAAAAAGTTCTCTATCTGGCTAAATATGCTTTTGCCGGTCAATATAATGAAGAGACTATAAAAGGTTGGTTGAAAGTGTTCTTGCGCAGATTCTTCAGTCAGCAGTTTAAAAGATCTTGTATGCCTGACGGACCACAGGTATTTGCTATATCGCTTTCGCCCAGAAACGGATGGCGATTTGCAAGCGATGTTAGCAGTGCAGAATGGATAGATAGTTTATAAGAATAGCTTTTTTTGAAAAATCGATATATGAGTAAGTTGAGATTTGATGTAGTACAGGATGCTTTCAAAAAGAAGGCAGTGGCTGTAGATGTTCCTGCAACAAGACCGTCAGAATATTTTGGCGAATTGGTGTTTAATCGTGATAAGATGCGTAAATATCTTGATGTAAGAACATTCAACGCACTTGTGAACTGTGTGGATAATGGTGCTCCGCTGGATAGAGAGACCGCCGACGAAGTGGCAAAAGGTATGAAAACCTGGGCTATGGAGCATGGCGTTACCCATATTACACACTGGTTCCAACCACTTACAGAGGGAACAGCAGAAAAGCATGACTCCTTTATGGAGTACGACAACAAGGGTGGTATGATAGAAGCCTTTGATGGACGTTCTCTTGCTCAGCAGGAGCCTGATGCATCATCGTTCCCCAATGGCGGTATTCGTGCTACATTCGAAGCTCGCGGATATACTGCCTGGGATCCAACATCGCCTGTATTTATTCAGGACGATACGCTCTGTATTCCAACTATCTTTATCTCATATACAGGCGAAGCTTTAGATTACAAAACTCCGCTGAAAAGATCGTTAAAAGCTATAAACGATGCTGCTCTTCCTATATGTAAAATGTTTGATCCTGACGTAAAGAAGGTAATCACTTTCCTTGGTTGGGAGCAGGAATATTTTCTTGTGGATGAAGACCTGTATGCTGCCCGTCCCGATTTGATGCTGACAGGCAGAACCCTTTTTGGTCACGAATCTTCCAAAAATCAGCAGTTGGACGACCACTATTTTGGGGCAATACCTACCAGGGTGGCTGCCTTTATGCGCGATGTAGAGATTGCAGGCTATAAACTGGGTATCCCTCTTAAGACACGTCATAACGAGGTGGCTCCAAATCAGTTTGAAATGGCTCCCATTTATGGAGAAGCAAATTTGGCGAACGACCAGAACCAGATGATAATGAACGTAATGAACACATTGGCCAGAAAGCATGGATTTGTGTTGTTGCTTCACGAAAAACCTTTCAATGGTGTTAATGGTTCCGGTAAACACAATAACTGGTCATTAGGAACCGATACCGGAGTTCAGCTTATGGCTCCGGGAAAAGATGCAAATGGTAATCTGCAGTTTATTACCTTCTTTGTAAATGTGCTTGCGGCAGTGCAGAAACATAATGCTCTGCTTAAAGCAACCATTGCAACAGCTACAAATGCTCACCGTTTGGGAGCAAACGAAGCGCCACCAGCTATTGTGTCTGCCTTTTTAGGTAAAACTATGACTGATGTTCTTAGAAAACTGCTTGAACTACCTTCAGATACACCTATTGAAATTGCAGGTAAGAAGGGTAAATCTTTAGGGTTAGTAGAGATTCCTGAAATTTTTGTAGATAATACTGACCGTAACAGAACATCGCCTTTTGCATTTACAGGTAATAGATTTGAATTCCGTGCTGTAGGTTCAAGTGCAAACTGTGCAGGTGCAGTAACTACACTTAATGCAGCTGTGGCAGAACAGTTGCTGGAATTTAAAAAGGCTGTAGATGTAGAATTAGCCAGTGGTAAGGCTCAGAATGTTGCTATAATGGATGCATTAAAGCCAATTATAGCATCAATTATAGATGTAATCTGTTTCGATGGAAACGGTTATTCGGCAGAGTGGCATAAAGAGGCTGCAAGAAGAGGACTTGATGTAGAGACATCAGTTCCGGAGATGATAGCTGCATTTACCAAACCGGATTCCATAAAGATGTTCAACAGTGTTGGCGTATATTCAGAAAAGGAACTGGAAGCCCGAAACGAAGTAAAGTGGGAGACATATTGCAAGAAAATACAGATTGAGGCCCGTGTAATAGGACGTATGGCTATTAACCATATTATACCTACAGCACTTGCATATCAGAAAAAACTATTAGAGAATATAGCTCTTATGAAACAGGTCTTTCCTGCCGATTATGAGACCCATGCTGCAACAGAAATTGCTATAGTGAAGCAGATCTCTTCTCTTACAACCGATTTGAGAACTCGTGTTGATGAGATGATTGAAGCTCGTAAAGAGGCTAATGTGATAACTTCTGAGTATGAAAAAGCAAAGGCTTATTATCTGATTGCAGAATCTCTTTTTGGTATTAGAACATTGGTAGATACCTTAGAAGAGATTGTTGATAATGATATGTGGCCATTGCCTAAATACAGAGAATTGCTGTTTATTAATTAATGAAATGTTAATTTGAAAAGTTAAATTCGCAATATTTTAACATTAAGATATATTTACATTTACTAACATAGTTTATGTTTTACGAATCAAAATAATGTCTACCTTTGCGGTCGAAAACAAAGGATAATTCTCATAAGCATTAATTGGTTAGTAATTAGGTTAGTAATTAGTTTTAGAGCCTCAGGGTTTGTGAAAGCAGCAAGGCTCACTTCGCAGGAAATGGTCCTGCGGGGGATGTAGAAAATGAGTTCACGTGAGTGAATTCTTTTTTTTTATGCCTATCGCTGTCTTTTTGATAGTTCGGTTTCCATCAACTCTCTGTATGTACGTGAAACAGGAATGGGGTTTATCTTTCTGTTTGTTAATAGTACATATAAGTTATTGCGGTCGTTGTTAAAGAACTGAATCTTGTTTGTGTTTACCATATAAGATCTGTGACACCTTATAATATTATGTGCGCTCAGTGCCTCTTCTATAGATTTAGAGGATGTTCTAATCATAGAGCTGTGTATTTCGTTGTTTTGTTCGTAGAAAATCTTTATGTAGTTGTCTTCTGAAACTATATAGAAAATATCGTCGGAAAGTAGTGAGAGTTTTATCTTGTCTTTATGGTCTCTTATATTAATAAGGTGGCTGTTGTTTTCGCTGTTGTTGCTCCCGGTGTGATTGAGTTGTTCGCTAAGTCCTTTTGATAATCCATACAGGTAGCAAATGGTGTATGGTATAATCAATATCATTCCAATACAGGCTAACGATTTGAAGTATATCTCTGTTATACTGTTTGAAAATACAGTTTGGTTTGGAATGGTGGTAAATAACGTGTATAGCAGTGCCAGTATAGCAGTTTCAGTTAAATAGTATAGCAGTAGTCCGAATGTGCTGAAGGATACTTTTCTTGATATGTCATGCAGTACGCTTTTGCTAAATAGTAGAAACAGTACAGCAAGTATGTAAAACATGATGGTTGCCATAGTAAGACTTTCGTCCTGCAGGTTGAACCAGGCTGTTGTGGAAAAGGGTGTATAGATGTTCATAAATATCACAGAAAATATTGTGATGTATAGAACTGTCATATATAGAAACCTTTTACTGAATAGATATTGCGGTATATGTTTCATATTACAATCGTTATTTTGTTGCAAATGTATGAAATATTTGCAAATGTGGCGAATTGCCACTCAAAAAAATGGTGTGGCATTTCGCCACATTATATTGTGAAAACCACCACAAATGAACAAAAACACCCTCTTTTATATATAATGAATCATAAATTTGCACTGCATACAAATAGTAAAACAAAGTATTACATTATAAGATTTAAAATTATTATGGACAGAATTCTAAAACTTGTACCGGGTTGCGATATGAATGCAACCAGTCTGATTAAGATGTACGAGTATAGTTTTAAAAAGTTTTGGGAGCATAAAGCTTTATGCGATTTTCGCGGTGGTGAAATGACTTATGCCGATCTGGCAACCCAGGTTGCAAAAATCCATTTGCTCCTTAAAAACTCAGGTCTTAAAAAGGGTGATAAAGTTGCTTTGTGTGGTAAAAACTGCATGGCATGGGGTGCTACCTATTTTGGTGTTCTCACATACGGAGCAATACCTGTTCCAATTTTAAATGACTTTAAACCGGGAAATATTCATACTATTGTAAATCATGCAGAGGCAAAGATTCTTTTTGTAGGTGATGTGGTTTATGCAGGTATGGTGCCGGAAGAGATGCCAAATATTATGGGTATTATTCTTATGAACGATTTCTCTTGTAAGTTCAGTCGTTCAGCTGCTTTGGATAATGCTTTTGCTAATTGGGATGCAGATTTCAATGCTATGTATCCAAATGGTTATACAGCAAATGATATCTCTTATGAAGCAGAAGAAGATACTAACAGTTTAGCTGTGCTGAATTATACATCGGGAACAACCAGCGATCCAAAGGGTGTTATGATTCCTTATCGTGCTCTGCTTATCAATATGAAATTTGCTTGTGCAAACTTCCCATTGCAGCCGGGACATTCAGTAGTTTCTATTCTTCCTATGGCTCACATGTTTGGTTTGGCATTCCAGCTTATGTTTGAAGTACTTTTAGGCTGTAAGGTATGTTATCTGATTAAGATGCCTACTCCTAAATTGCTGTTTGATGCTTTTGCTGAACAGAAACCTACATTGATTATTACAGTACCTCTTATTATAGAGAAGGCAATAAAGTCAAAAGTTATGCCTGTACTTAATAAGCCTGTTATGAAAATTGCAATGGCAATTCCGGGCCTTAATAATATAATAGGTGGAAAAATCAGAAATAAACTGCTTGCAGCATTTGGCGGTAAGGTAGATTCTGTAGTAATAGGTGGCGCTGCACTAAATGTAGAGGTAGAAAAAGTTCTTAGAAAAATTAAGTTCCCATATACAGTTGGTTATGGTTCTACTGAATGTGCTCCTCTTATTTCATATTGTGACTGGGAAAAATACAAACAGGGTTCTTGCGGTATAGCTTTACCTGGTACAATTGTAGATGTATTCAGTTCTGATAAGAGCAAAGAGGCTGGCGAATTGTTGGTAAAGGGCGATAATGTAATGTTGGGTTACTATAAGAATCCAAATGCAACTCGCGATGTTATAGATCCGGAAGGTTGGTATCATACAGGTGATATGGGTCTGATAGATAAAAACGGCAATATCTTTATTAAAGGTCGTTGCAAGAATATGATTCTTGGCGCATCAGGTCAGAATATCTATCCTGAAGAACTTGAAGATATGATTAATAACTTGCCATACGTGGAAGAATCGTTGGTTGTAGATCGTGGTCATAAGCTGGTTGGATTGGTGCTTCCTGCATACGAAGCAGGTTGTCAGGATGGTTTGACCGATGAACAGGTTCTTATAGCATTGGAAGAGGGTAGAAAACAGGTTAACGCTCTGCTTCCTGCATATTCACAAATTGCAGAATTTGAAATTCGTACAGAACCATTTGAACGTACTCCTAAAAAGAGTATCCGCAGATTCTTGTATAAGTAATCAAGGTATTTATAAAAATAGTGAAAGCCTCTGGACCGTCACGGTTTTGAGGCTTTCTTTGTAAAAGTATTTAAAGCATTTAGTGCTATTTTCCTGCCTTTAAGCCTTTGATAACTGCATTTGTAAATCCGGCTTCTTCCATTGCGTTCAGTCCTTTAATGGTAATTCCACCCGGTGTGGTAACCTTGTCAATCTCCTGTTCGGGATGTGAATGGTTTGCCATTAGCAGTTCTGCTGCGCCTTTTATGGTTTGTAAAACTATCTCTTGTGCATCTTTTGGATAGAAACCCATTTCAACTCCACCCTCTACGCAAGCGCGGATATAACGGAAAACGTAAGCTATTCCGCAAGATGAAAGAGCTGTGCCTGCCACCATCTGTTTCTCCTCTACCTGTTTTGCTAAACCAAGTTTGCCAAATATATTCTGTACGCACTCTATCTGTGCGGTAGTTGCATTTTGTGTAGTGTATAAAAATACTCCTTCTCCTACTTCTACGGCAATATTGGGGATGAGATATACAATTCCGGGGACAGATTCATCGTTTTTCTTGAATAGTTCGCTCAATTTGTCAGTGCCAATACCTGCTGCTATAGATATTATCATCTGTTTGTTGTAGTCCAAAACCTCCTTGACTTCGTCTATAGCCAATGGTAGAATCCAGGGTTTTACTGCAAACAAAACAATATCGGCATCTTTGACAGCCTCTATATTATCTGTTGTGGTATATGCTCCCGGAATGGCTGTGCTTATGCTTTCAAGAATTGCAGCCGATTTATCTGCGCAAACAATGTCGGCAGCTTGGAAAACCGATGCGTTATACAAACCTTTTGCTATTGCGCCTCCCATATTACCGGCGCCTATAATGGTAATCTTCATAATGTATTACTTTTGTTACTTTGCGCGAAGATAGTGTTTTTATTTTTATCTTTTCTCTACATTGGTTTTATTTCATCTTTTTGTGCTGTTTTGTGTATGAAAAATCTTTAATTATTCATTATTGAAATAAATTGTAGTTAATAGATGTTTTTTATCAACAATAAACAAATTATGTGCGGTTTTTGAGGTATATTTGTAGTGACTTTTAAAATGGGGTAGATTGGTCTTATTGAAAAAAAGTAAATAAAATATATGGAAGAAAATTTAGTATTGGGATTGAAATTGCTTGTAGTTGGTATGTTGACAGTATGTCTCATTCTCTACATAGTTATTTTGTTGGGAAAAGGACTGATTGCTTTTGCAAACAAGTTCCCGGAAGTAAAGGAGGAACCTAAGCAACGAGCAGTAGTACAAGAGGTTGATGGTAAAACAAAGGGAATCATAGAGGCAGCAGTGGCTCAGATTACCGGAGGCAAAGGTCGTGTAACAAGTATTAAGAAGGTGTAAATAAATTTAGATATGAGAGAAATTAAATTCAGCCTCGTGTTCCGTGACATGTGGCAATCAGCAGGAAAGTATGTTCCTCGTGTAGATCAGTTGACAGCAATAGCACCCCACATTATTGAAATGGGTTGCTTTGCACGTGTTGAAACAAATGGTGGTGGTTTTGAACAGGTAAATCTTCTCTTCGGAGAAAATCCAAATAAAGCAGTCAGAGAGTGGACTAAGCCTTTTAATGAAGCAGGTATTCAGACTCACATGCTTGACAGAGGTCTGAACGGTATCAGAATGAGCCCGGTTCCTGCCGATGTAAGAAAGTTGTTCTACAAGGTTAAGAAAGCTCAGGGTACAGATATTACCAGAACATTCTGTGGATTGAACGACGTTCGTAACATAGCTCCATCTATTGGCTATGCAAAAGAGGCAGGAATGATATCACAGTGCTCTTTGTGTATTACCTATTCACCTATTCACACTGTAGATTACTATGTGAATATGGCAAAAGAACTTATTGAACTTGGTGCCGATGAAATCTGTTTGAAAGATATGGCAGGTATTGGTCGCCCTGTATCATTGGGTAAGATAGTAGAAGGTATCAAGAAAATTAAGAATATCCCTATTCAGTATCATAGCCATGCAGGCCCGGGCTTCTCTATGGCTTCTATTCTGGAAGTTTGTGAAGCAGGTTGCGACTATGTTGATGTTGGTATGGAACCACTCTCATGGGGTACAGGTCATGCCGATGTACTAAGCGTACAGGCTATGCTTAAGGATGCAGGTTTCAAAGTTCCTGAAATTAATATGGCTGCATATATGAAGTGCCGTACTATGATTCAGGAGATGATGGACGATTTCTTGGGTTACTACATTCCTGATAGAAACCGTTATATGAATTCACTCCTTATTGCTCCGGGACTTCCAGGCGGTATGATGGGTTCGCTTATGACAGACCTTGAAACCAATTTAGAGGGCTTGAACCGTTATAAAGCAAAGAACAATCAGCCTCTAATTACTCAGGATGAACTGCTAATAAAACTGTTTGACGAAGTTACATACGTATGGCCAAAGGTAGGTTATCCTTGCTTGGTAACTCCATTCAGTCAGTATGTTAAGAACCTTGCTCTGATGAATGTTATTCAGATGGAGAAGGGCAAAGAGCGCTGGAGTATGATTGCCGATGATATCTGGGATATGATTCTTGGTAAGTCAGGTCAGCTTCCTGGTGAAGTTGCTCCTGAAATCAAGGAATTGGCAAAAGCACAGGGTAGAGAATTTGTAACTGAAGACCCACAGGCTAACTATCCAGATGCTCTGGATCTGTATCGTCAGAAGATGAAGGATAACGGTTGGGAAACTGGTCAGGATGACGAAGAACTGTTTGAATATGCTATGCATCCATCACAGTACGAAGCTTACAAGAGTGGTAAGGCAAAGGCCGATTTCGAAGCCGACCTTGCAAAACGCAAGGCAGAAAAGAATGCACCTAAGGGCGCAGCTCAGCCGGAGGTTCTTACCCTGACAGTAAATGGTGAAACATATAAGGTTAATGTTGCTTATGGCGATGCTCCTGCACCTGCTGCACAGCAGGCAGCTCAGAGCGCAGCTCCTGTAGCATCATCGGGTGCAGCAAACGAAGTTCTTTCACCACTTGAAGGTAAGTTCTTCCTTACAAAAGCTGCCGGCGATCCTGCTATCAAAGTAGGCGATATGGTAAACGAAGGCGATGTTATCTGCTACATTGAGGCTATGAAGACCTACAATGCTGTTCGTTCAGAATTCACAGGTAAGGTACTTGAAATCTGTATGAACCCGGGCGATAACGTATTTGAAGATGATGTCTTGATTAAGATTGGATAATTATGAAAGAGACACTTTTAGAACTATATGAAATGACAGCCATCAGCAATATAGTTGCTGAACCGGGCTTCATTATAATGTATCTTTTGGCATTTGTACTACTCTATCTTGGAATTAGAAAGCATTACGAACCGCTTCTGCTTATTCCTATAGCATTCGGTGTGCTTTTGGCAAACTTCCCGGGTGGAGAAATGGGTGTTATTCAGGCCGATGAAAATGGTATGGTAATGGTTAATGGTGTGCTGAAGAATATCTACGATATGCCTTTGCACGACATTGCTCACGAACTTGGTTTGATGAACTTCCTGTACTATGGACTTATTAAAACAGGTTTCTTGCCACCTGTAATCTTTATGGGTGTTGGTGCAATGACCGACTTTGGTCCAATGATTCGTAACCTGCGTCTCTCTATCTTTGGTGCTGCTGCCCAGTTGGGTATTTTTGCAGTATTCTTTGGTGCATTGTTCTTAGGATTTACACCTCAGGAGGCCGGTTCATTAGGAATTATTGGTGGTGCCGATGGTCCTACATCAATCTTTACCACTATTAAATTGGCTCCACATCTTTTAGGTCCTATTGCAATTGCAGCATATTCATATATGGCTTTGGTACCTGTAATTATTCCAATGGTTGTAAAACTATGGTGTAGTGAAGCAGAACTGAAAATCAATATGAAAGAGCAGGAAAAGTTAGCAGGCAAACCAATTGAAATCAAAAATATGCGCCTTCTTAAGATTCTCTTCCCTATAGCTGTAACTACTGTAGTAGCTATATTGGTTCCAACAGCGGTTCCATTGGTAGGTATGCTTATGTTCGGTAACTTGATTAAAGAGATTGGTGCCGATACTTCACGTCTGTTCGATGCTGCCAGCAATAGCATAATGAATGCTGCAACAGTATTCTTAGGACTATGTGTAGGTGCAACAATGACTGTTGATGCATTCCTCAACTGGAGTACAATTGGTATTTTGGCAGGTGGTTTCTTGGCATTCTGTTTATCTATTTCAGGTGGTATCTGGTTGGTGAAACTATTCAATATGTTCAGCAAACAGAAAATTAATCCTTTGGTGGGTGCAACAGGTTTGAGCGCTGTGCCTATGGCATCGCGTGTAGCTAACGAGATTGCGCTTAAATATGATAAAAAGAACTTTGTATTGAACTATTGTATGGCAAGTAATATATCAGGTGTTATCGGTTCTGCTGTGGCTGCCGGTATATTGATTGCCTTCTTGTCATAATTTAAATATAATATAGTATGGACAAAAGTATTGAAATGTCGCCTAACAAACTGGTGAAATACTTGAAGAAGCCGGCTACTGAATTTACAAGAGCTGATATAGTAAAGTATTGTCAGGAAAATGGTGTGGAGTTTATCAACCTGCACTATTGTGGTTGGGATGGAAAACTTAAATCATTGAACTTTGTAATAAACAGTTTAGAGCATCTGGAAAATATTCTGGCTGCAGGTGAACGTGTAGATGGTTCAAGCCTGTTCCCATTTATTGAAGCAGGTAAGAGCGATTTATATGTACTGCCACGTTACAAAACAGCATTCGTAAATCCATTTACCGATGTTCCTACAGTGGATTTGCTCTGCTCATTCTTTGACAGAGAGGGCGAACCATTTGAAAGCAGCCCGCAGTATATTCTGCATAAGGCTCATACACAGTTCAAAGAGGTTACCGGTCTTACTATGGAGGCTATGGGTGAATTAGAGTATTACATCATAGCCGACGATGAAGAGATGTATGCTACTCCAGACCAGAAAGGTTATCACGAAAGTGCACCTTTTAACAAGTTTGCCGATTTGCGCAATGAAGCAATGCGTTTGATAGCTCAGTGTGGCGGACTTATCAAATATGGTCATTCAGAAGTGGGTAACTTCTCACAGGAGGGCAAAATATATGAACAGAACGAAATAGAATTCCAACCAACCGATATAGAAGATGCAGCAGACCAGTTGGTAGTAGCTAAATGGGTAATGCGTCAGTTGGCATATCAGTATGGTGTGACATTAACTTTTGCTCCAAAAATCACAGTTGGAAAAGCAGGATCGGGTATGCACGTACATTGCAAATTCTCAAAGAACGGACAATCTATGATGACCAATAACGGAGAATTGACAGACGAATGTCGTAAAGCAATAGCCGGTTATATGATAGCAGGTACTTCGCTTCCTGCATTCGGTAATCCGCATCCACTTTCATTTATGCGTCTTGTTCCACATCAGGAGGCTCCTACATCACTTTGCTGGTCTTTCTCAAACCGCAGCGCATTGGTAAGAGTACCGTTAGGATGGCTTAAGAAGATGGATATGGCTGCAAAGTGCAATCCAAACGAAAAGGCTACCGATAAAGACTTTAGCGATAAGCAGACTTTTGAATGGCGTGCTTCCGATGGTTTTGCAGATACATATCTGTTGCTTGCAGCATTGTGCTGTGCAGCTCGTCACGGATTTGAAATTCCAAACGGACTGGAGGTTGCAGAAAAGACATACGTTGGTTTAGGTGTTAACATTCACGATGAAAAGAACAGATCTGTTCAGGAATCTCTGGAACAGCTTCCGGGATGTTGTGTAGAGGCAGCTCAGGAACTTGCAAAAGATAGAGAAATCTACACTTCTCGTGGTGTATTCTCCGATAATATTGTGGATTATATGATTAAGTATCTTACTGCTTTCCAGGATGAAACATTGCGTCAGCAGTTAGATAACAAATCATTACTCAAGTTAGTAGAAGAGTGTATTCACTTAGGATAAATAAATTTTTCATAACATTTGTTTGTTAACTTGTACATTTTATGTGCAAGTGGGGTAATAGGATGACGTGAGTCATCCTATTATTTTTTTCTGTTACTCTCAGTTAGCGATGTTATAGATATGTGAGATGTTTTTTTTTGGGAGGGTGTAGTGTAGGTGGTGTAGGTAGTGTAAAAAAGAAAACGACCAACTTTTGTTGATCGCTTTTCTGTTGTGGGTGAAGATGGATTCGAACCACCGAAGTCGAAAGACAGCAGATTTACAGTCTGCCCCATTTGGCCACTCTGGAATTCACCCAGAAACGCATTGTTCTTATTTAGAACTTATGCGTGTAATGTATTGCTCAATTGTCTGAGCCTCCTTTGAATTAGGATAATCAAACTTAATGCTGTTGTAGAGCTTCAAAGCCTTTGCAGGATTTTCCAATGATTCGTAAACCAAAGCTGCCTGGAACAGGTAGTATGGAGAAAGAAGAGCATTGTCTGCTACTTTTGCAGCTTTTTCAAAAGTTACAGCAGCCTGATTCAAATCTTCCATCTGAGCATAGCAGTTTGCAAGTGCGCCCAAAATAGCAGGTGATGCCATTTCGTCGTTGCCCTTAAATTTAGCAAGGTACTGTGCAGCTACTTCAAAACTGTCTAACTGTGCGCAGCAAAGTCCTGCGTATGCGTTAGCCAATTTGCCTGCCTTTGTATTGCTATACATATCAGCAATTTCTTCAAAACCTACAAAATCAACTCCGTCACCTGCAAGTGCTGTTGCAAAATCACCATTTACAAAGTATGTTTCACCCAGGAACATAGCTGCTGATGCTTTTGTTTCACGTGGTGCAACTACCTTTGATTTATACAACATTCCACCTGCTATGATAACAATCAGTGCTATCAATGAGATGAAGATTATCTTTTTGTTCTTGTTAAAGAACTGTTCTGAACGGTTTAAAGCCTCTTCAATGTTTACTGCAGGTGCTTGTTCTGCAGGTTTTGTCTCTTTTTTTGCCATATCAAATATTACTGCTCTAAATTTAGCGGTGCAAAAATAGTTAATTTTTCTCATAATAAAAGGTTTTGCTTGAAATATTTATTGTTTTTTCGTAGTGGGGCTGAGGGACAAGCTGTTCGGAGCTGCTTTGTTTGTAGTAATAGGGCTAAGTTTGCTATGGTTTCGCAGGAACAAGTTCCTGCTCCATCCCTCCTACGCCTTCGGCGCAGGCTCCTCCCATTTACAAAGCCATGGGTGGCTATGCCCGCAAACTTACCCTATTACTACTCATGTGGTTTGGGACAAATTCCAGAATGTTAGTAAAAAATGGGGTGGGGCTTGTTTTTTTGAATGGGTTGTAGTATTTTTGTTTGACAGTATTGTTTTTATTTAAAGAGCAAAAGTATGGTGAAGAGGTGGTTTGGAACGGTTATAATGTTATGCGTGTTCTGTTTGGTGGCATGCGTAGAAGACGATTGCTGTTGTTGTGACGATGATTTTACACCAATAGTTAATCCAACCGGCAGTCATAACGGACACGATTGGGTAGATTTGGGACTGCCCAGTGGGCTGAAGTGGGCTGTTTGTAATGTAGGAGCAGATTCTCCTGAGGGTTACGGTTTCTATTTTGCCTGGGGAGAAACATCATATAAAAACGAATATAAACTGAGTGAATATAAATATGGTTCTGCTAAGGAACTAACCAAATACTGTACAAAAAGCAGTTATGGCAAAGATGGTTTTACGGACAGCAAGGTAACACTTGATTTATCTGACGATGCAGCAAGAGTAAATTGGGAAGGTAGTTGGCGTATGCCTACCAAAGCTGAACTGGATGAATTAAGAGAACATTGTACCTGGACACTTACTGCACTTAATAATGTAAAAGGTTATCAGGTAATCAGCAATACAAACGGAAATAGTATTTTTCTGCCTGCAGCAGGGTATTACGGTGGTTTGGGACTGAACTACACAGGGTCATTTGGTTACTATTGGTCCGCTTCGTTGGATTCTGGCAATCCGTTTTATGCTTTTGGTCTGCACTTTTCAGCAGATTCTACAAGTAATGCAACTGCAAAAAACATAGATCGTTACTACGGTCTGCCTGTTCGTCCTGTATTCCATCAAGAATAACTGCTTGTGTTGATATTTAATCCGGAACACGATTTATGCTTGGCAAATGGTGATGCAAATTTTGTACCACCTGCATCGGCATTGCAGTTTGGTAAAGATTGCGCCAATCTTCTGGAAGAACTTTTTAAAGACGATGTGGCCAAAAATTCTAATCGGTCAATTGTGGCGTGGGGTTGGAATTCAAAAATAAAAAACAAACTGCTTAAAGCCGGAGTGCCAGCAGAACAATTGCCAACAGATAATCAACTGTGTTATATTAAGCAACTGCAACATCGACGTACAGCAAAAGACTGTTTTGACTATATCAAAAGTACACTCTCTTGTGAACTATTGACTCAGGATTCGCCTATGGAGTGTTTTTCTGCAATAGATGTTACCGGTTTTGTTGAAAAGCATAGAGCTGTTGTGCTTAAAGCTCCATGGTCGGGTAGTGGAAAAGGCTTACGGTGGATAACAGATGCTACACTTTCGCATAGCGATATAGGGTGGTGTAAACAGATTATAGCTAAACAAGGTAGTGTTATGGCAGAAGTACGCAGAGATGTGGTACAAGATTTTGCAATGCTCTTCCACGTATCTGATTCACCATCGTATGATATAACATTTGCCGGATATTCACTCTTTACCACCCGTAATGGTACTTATAGTGGTAATTTGCTTGCATCGGACTGTAAGATTCTGGAAATACTTGCCCAATATATTCCTGTTGATATTATACTGAGTGTAAAAGACACTGTTGTTCAATTTTTGCAACAACGCGTTTGTGGTAAATATAGTGGTTATATTGGTGTTGATATGTTTGTTTGTAAGGGCAATGATGAAACACCTTATCTTCTTAATCCCTGTGTGGAGATAAATTTCAGAATGACTATGGGTGTGGTGGCAAAACGCTATTTTAATAAGAATCTGCAACATACATCGCAGACCGATGCTGATGGCTCTCTACAGCTTAAGGTGGTTTATGCCCGTTCTGCAGATGATTTTCGTTCACAAACTGCCGATGCTCTTTGGATGGTTAGCAATACAGCGGACAGGCTTCTGCAAAACCATTCTCCCCACGGCTACTATGCAGTTGTTGTTTCTAATTGCTGACAGTAGTGGAACTTCGGGACAAGCTGTTCGGAGCTGCTTCGTTCACCTACAGAACTAAAACGGCGAACTCGGTCTTTTAGCCAGCATACGCTGTCTAACGTACCTCAGACACCGCCGTTTTTTTACGTTCTTCCGGTTCACTGCGCTATTCCGCTCCTCACAGATAGTCCCTCAGTTTCCACTACTCACTTGGGCAGGGTGGCTATGCCAGCAAACTTAGTCCTATAACAAACTTGCAGTAATTTTGAATTATCACACTATCCAAAAAGACAGCACAAATAATTACTGAATTATATTTGAATATTGCTAAATATTGGTAACTTTGCAAAAACTATAAGTAATATGAAAACAACATCAGTAGCATTAGGTGTCTATTTTGACAATTTTATTCGTTCAAAAATAGATGAGGGGCGTTATAATAATGCCAGCGAAGTTATTCGTGCAGGCCTTCGTCTTTTAGAAGAAAAGGAGTATCGTTTACAGGAATTAAAGAATGCAATGGCCGAAGGCCTGGAAAGTGGTATTGCCACAGATTTTAATTCAGAAGATTATCTTAAAACACTTAAAAACAAGAATTAATAATGGCAAACTACCATTTAACACACAAAGCTGTAGAGGACATAACTAATATTTGGGGATACACAGTTAATATTTGGTCGGAACAACAAGCAGAGAAGTATTATAATTTGCTGATAAATTCATTCACAAGAATATTAGAGAATCCATTAATCGGTATAAAATATGAGGAAGTATTATTAGGCCTATTTGGCTATAAAGTAAAAAAACATATAGTGTTTTATCAACTACTTTCAAATCAAGAAATTCTGATTATTAGAATCTTGCACGAATCTATGGATTACAAACGTCATTTGTTAAAGTCATAAATAAAACAGCAGATCTCTTTACTTTGTTACAGCATCGTCCTGGTAGATTTTTTTCATCATCTGTAATAGCGGATTTCCGAATCAGCTGTTCATAGCTGCTCTGTTTGCCTACAGAACTAAAACGGCGAACTCGGTTGTTGCAAAATATGCAACAACCATTCAATGTGGTACCATTGAAGGGAAATCTCAAATACATTTGACATCTCCACAGAGTAGTAATAGGGTAAGTTTGCTGGCATAGCCACCCATGGCTCTGTAAAGGGGAGGTGCCTGCGCCGATGGCGTAGGAGGGATGGAGCCGGAACTTGTTCCGGCGGAACCATAGCAAACTTAACCCTATTACTACGAACAGTACAGCTTGTCCAGAAGTTCCACTATAAAAATGCATAATCCGGTTTAATGTCGGTCAGCAAATCTTACGTTAGGTGAGGGACTCCTTACGGGCGAACAGGAGAGCTAATGCAATGGCGCAGCCTGCGAATGGTAGGAATAGCAATTCTTTGTATGTGACTAAAAAATCTATAACATCTGCTAATATGCTGTTTCCAAGTATTTCTGTATTGATACATCCTGTATAACCTATGTAGATAAGTGATGCTCCTAAAACCAAACCTATGGCAAGTGTTATTAGAATGGTGGTACGCCCGTATCGTCTTTGTCTATCTACTTCTGCCTTTATGCCATCAACACTACGCATTTTCTGCTTAACCTGGAGTAAGAAAGTAGGGTTCTCCTTAACCTGAGGCTTGT
>JAFYMP010000027.1 GCA_017556585.1 Bacteroidaceae bacterium | reverse complement strand
CTTCCATTCTTGTAATGAGTGATACGTCGGCAAGTAATCTTCTCAGACGTTCATTGTTGGTGTAGCATCTTTCAATGAGTTCCTGGCGTTTCTCTTCACTTATGTTAATGCCGGAAAGCAAGGTTTCAAGACATACCTGGATGGACGCAACCGGTGTTTTTAATTCATGATTTATGTTGTTGGTAAGCTGGCGTTTGATGCGCATTTTCTCTTGTTCTTCACGTAAGGTTGCCTGGTAGGCTATATCTCTATCTTTAATGGTTTGTTGCCATTGGGCATATAGCTGTATTATGTGGTTGGAAATAGAACCAAGTTCGTCGTTGGGAAAGGGTTCATGTTCGTCAAACACTTCTCCTTTTTTGGCTTTATCGGCAAATCTGTTTAGTCTTTCTATTGTTTTACCAAGTCTTCTGGTGGCAAAATATGCCAAAACGCTCATCACGGAACTGATTATAATCATTACTCCTAAGAAATTCCAATCTGCTTTAAGTATCTCTCTTAGTGTTGATGAGTATGGAATGGCAGTTCGTATGATGGCACGTTTGCCTTTGGTTGCCGAATAAAAATATTCCCTGCCGTCACTTGAAGATAATCTTCCTATATGATGTCCATATCCATCTTTTAATGCGGCTGCTATTTCCGGACGATGGCTGTGATTGTCAAGTGCGTCCAGAGAAATCATATTGTCATAAATAACGTGGCCGGAAAGAGTAATTATGGAGATGCGAAGATCATTGAAGGGTTTGGGGTGGGTTGATATATACTCTTCGTATGATAATCCATCTTCTACAACTTCCAGTATATGTCTGTTATACATCTGAAGCTGTGCATTCAGGAAATCAGATTTATACTGTTTTTCCCGCAGGTATTGGAATCCTATAAAGCATAAGATAATGGTCCACGAAAAAGCAAGCAGCATGAAAAACAGTCGCTTGTGGTAAGATAATTTAATCGCGGAAGCCATAACCAAAACCTGAACGAGTTACTATATATGAACCATAAGTGCCAATCTTAGAGCGTAAACGGGTGATGTTTACGTCTATGGTGCGGTCAAGAACAATTACTTCGTCACTCCATACCTGGCTAAGTATCTGTTCGCGTGAACATATTTTGCCTCTGTGTGATATTAAATATGACAACAGTTCAAACTCTTTGCGTGCAAGCTTAACCTCTTCTCCATCTACAATGCATCGTTTGAATTCCAGATCAAGCCACAAACCATCTACTTTCAGGATGTTTTGTTTCTCTTCTTTGATATTTGGTTTGTTGTGCCCCGAAGATCTTCTTAAGACACTTTTTACACGGGCTATTACATTACGGACGGTATAGGGTTTCATTATGTAATCGTCGGCACCAAGGTTCAAACCCATAACCATGTCGTCTTCTGTATCGCGGGCGGTACAGAATATAATAGGTATATCTGCTGTAGTGACATCTGCTTTTAGCATTTTAGCCATCTTGATTCCGCTAATTTCTCCCATCATTATGTCAAGTAGTATTAAGGAGTAATTGGTGAGATTCAACTCAAGTGCCTCTTCTGCACTTAATGCTGTATCCACATCGTAGCCTTCGTTTTCAAGGTTGAGTTTCAAGACTTCGCACAGGGTCTCTTCATCATCTACTATCAATATACGTTCTGTAGCCATATTCTTATGTATATGTTATTGCGCAACAAAAATATTTAGAAAAAACGAACTGCGTACCACGCAAAATGAAATTTAATAAAAATGTAATATTTTTCATGTTACCTGCATTTAACGAAAGCCTAATTATTTTGAAACTTTTATGAAACAAGAAGCATATTCCTTTGCAGTGTCAAATTAAAATTGATGTGATAATGAAAAAGAAGTTTATTATGGCAGGTCTTTTAACCTGCATCGGTATCGCTGCGCAGGCGCAAGATACCAAAACAGAGATGCCGAAAGGCAAGGCGATTGTACAAGTGTTTGGAAACTTTCACACAGGTTTTGGTGCAGAAAATGAAGATCGTGGTTTCGAATTGGAAAGAAGCTACTTAGGTTATGAGTATAACTTAGGGGACGGTTTGACTGTTAAAGGTGTGATGGATATTGGCAAATCTGCTGATGTGAGTGATTATCAGCGTATTGCTTATATTAAGAATGCAATGCTATCGTGGAAAACCGGTAATCTGACATTGAATGGAGGACTTATTTCTACTACGCAATTTAACTTTCAGGAGAAATTTTGGGGTTATCGCTACGTGATGAAGTCTTTTCAAGACGAATATAAGTTTGGTAGTAGCGCCGATTTGGGTATATCGGCAGTTTATAAGTTTGCAGACTGGATTTCTGCTGATGTAATAGTAGTAAATGGCGAAGGTTATAAAAAGATTCAGAAGAATGATGGCCTTAACTATGGCTTGGGCGTAACACTGACCCCTGTAGAGGGCTTCCAAATACGTTTATATAGCGGTCTTAATGAAAGTGGAGAAAAGGGTAAAAACGACATTGCAAATATGGCTGCTTTTATGGGTTATAAGCAAGAAAACTTTACCATTGGTGCAGAGTATAACTATATGATGAATGCTTCATATAAAGAGGATGCCGACCAAAGTGGTTATTCTTTATTCGCCTCTGTAAATCTGCCTAAGAATCTCTCTTTGTATGCTCGATTCGACGATTTGGATTCAAAGAATGGATGGAACAAAGCAAAAGATGAGTCTTCTGCAATTCTTGGTGCACAGTTCAAACTTGGCAAGTATGTAAAGATAGCTCCGAACTTTAGAATGAGCATACCAAAAGCCGAAGGAGTAAATGAAAGATACTCTGCTTATGTAAATTGTTATTTTGGTTTTTAATAGAATAAATAATTGATAATTAGTAGTATATGAAAAAGAAATTCTTGCCATTTTTGACAATGACACTTGCAATAGTAATGATGTCTTGTGGAGGTAATAAGACAAATGGTGTTCGTGAGGCACAGGAACTTTCCGGAGCGGGTGCAACATTCCCTCTTCCTTTTTACAATGCAGTATTCGAGAACTTTTCTCAGGTAAATGGCGATGTAGTTGCGTATGGCGGTATAGGTTCAGGCGGTGGTGTTCGTAATTTGCGTGATAAGATTGTAGATTTTGCAGGCAGTGATGCATTCCTTACAGACAAGGAGATGGCTGATATGGATCCTGTAGTACATATCCCTACGTGTATGGGAGCTGTGGTTGTTGCATACAATCTGGATGGTGTAAAGGATTTGATGCTTACCGGTGAAGTCATTGCAGATATTTTTGCAGGTGAAATTAAAATGTGGAATGACAGGCGCATAGCTGCTCTTAATCCGGATGTCATACTTCCTAATGAAGCAATCATCCCCGTATTCCGTTCTGATGGTTCCGGTACAACATTCGTCTTTACAGACTATCTTACAAAAGTTAGTTCTATGTGGAAAGATAAATTCGGTGCAGGTAAGTCTGTAAACTTCCCTACAGGACAGGCAGCAAAGGGTAATCCCGGTGTCGCTGGCGTAATATCAAATACTAGGTATTCAATAGGATATGTAGGTTCGGAATATGCATTTGCACAGAATATTCCATACGCACGTATAAAGAATACAAAAGGTGAATTTGTGTTGCCATCTTCTACAACCATTTCAGCAGCTGCATCGGGGGTAATTCCAACTGACACTCGTTGTTCAATTACAAATGCAGATGCAGCCGGTGCTTATCCAATATCAACATTTACCTGGCTTATTATTTATAAGGAACAGAACTACTCTGACCGTAGCAAAGAACAAGCAGAGGCTACAATAGATTTGTTGAAGTATATACTTTCTGCTCAGGTGCAGAATATGACATCGGAAGTTAATTATGCTCCACTACCTGCGAAGGCCAGAGAATTGAGTATGAAAAATCTTAAAACAGTTACATACAACGGTGTTGCAATTCTGCAGTAAGGTGTAAATTATGAGCGATAAACTGTATAAAATTATATTGTTTGTAGCAGCATTGGTTATGCCTGTGGTGTGCGGGGGCGTGTTTTACGCTCTCGTTACTGACGCATACGAAGCATTCGATTATTTTGGCTTTTTGAACTTTCTTACCTCTTCAGAGTGGAGTTATACCGAAGGTAATGAGCAGTATGGTGCACTATCATTCATTACAGGTACACTGATGACTACATTGCTGGCTCTCATCTTTTGTATTCCGTTATCTCTTCCAGTTGCGCTCTTTGTGGGAGAATACTTCAAGGGAACAAAGATAGCATCGGTGTTGAGTACCATAACAGACTTGCTGGCAGGTATTCCCTCTATTATTTATGGTCTATGGGGATTCTATACTCTGCGTCCCATTATGATATCACTCAATATATCACCGCAAGGTTCTGGAGTTCTTACTGCTTCGCTTGTATTGGCCATTATGATTGTACCATACGCTGCATCACTTAGTGCAGAATTTATCAAAATGGTGCCAACTGATTTGAAAGAGAGTGCATATAGTTTGGGAGCAACCCATGCCGAGGTGATACGCAAAGTGGTTTTCCCTGTTGCTGGTTCTGGTATATTTTCATCATATATACTGGCTATAGGTCGTGCATTAGGTGAGACAATGACCGTTACAATGTTGATTGGAAATACCAATAATATTCCAAACTCAATTACTTCTACAGGAAACTCTATGGCGTCAATTATTGCTAATCAATTTGGCGAAGCGGATGGTTTGCGTCTTTCATCTTTGATAGCTATAGGATTGATACTTTTTCTTATTACAGCACTTATCAATATGATTGGCAAGGTAATGATTAAACGAGCAAGAATAGTATAAAATGAATAATTTGAAAATAAAAAAACGTTTGGTTCAAGACAAGTTTATGTGTTGGGGAGTCTGTTTATTGGCAACTCTCACAGCTATACCATTGTTTGCCATTCTTGGAAAAGTTCTGTTGAGTGGTTATGATCAACTTTCATGGTCTTTCTTTACTGAACCTACGCCCACTGCGTACAAGGCGATGAAGGCTATTGAAGCAGGAGAACCTATACCGGGAGGTATAGCAAATGGTATTATTGGTACAATGATTATGCTTGGTATGGCGGTTGTTGTAGCAGTACCATTGGGTATTCTATGCGGAGCATTCCTGGCAGAGAACTCCAAAACCAGATTCGCACAGTTTGTAAGTTATCTGACAGATCTTCTGCAAGGTACACCTTCTGTTATTATAGGTATTATCACTTATGTTTGGGTTGTAGTTCCAATGAAGGGTTATTCGGCTATTGCCGGTAGCGTAGCACTTTGTATTATGATGCTTCCTCTTATTGTACGTTCCACAGAGGAGACTCTGAAAATTCTTCCTGCATCATTAAAAGAGGCGGGATTGGCACTTGGTGGCAATAAGGCACGAGTGATGATGAAAGTTCAACTACCATCCGCATTTGGGGGAATCTTTACGGGTGTTTTGCTTGCTATTTCCCGAGTTATTGGCGAAACTGCACCATTAATGTTTACAGCTCTTGGCTGTTCGTTTGTCCGTTTTGCGGTTGATAAACCTATATCGGCAGTACCATTATTGATATGGGAGTTCTTCAATGACCCTAATTTGCAAGAGTTGATATGGGGCGCATCGCTATTCCTCTTGTTATTTGTACTTCTACTAAATTTATTATCAAAATATATTGCAAAGAAATGGAATCAGTAACACCTATGCTTGAATTTAAGAAGACTTGTATATCATATACCAAGCAAACAATGGCAGTCAAGTATGTTTCGGCTGCTATAGAGAAAAATACAATCACAGCTATTATGGGCCCCTCCGGTTGTGGTAAATCGACATTGCTTCGTGCTGTTAACCTTATGCATAATCTCTATCCGAATATCCGTGTAGATGGTGAGATATTGCTTAACGGCGAGAACATTCTTGCAATGGAACCTATAGATGTGCGTCGCCGAGTAGGTATGGTTTTTCAACGACCTGCACCATTTCCTACAATGAGCATCTATGATAATGTGTTGTCTGGATTTGCACTAAACGGTATAAAACTTTCAAAAGCAGAAAAAGATGCAATAGTAGAGCATCGTTTGCGAAGCGTTTCCCTTTGGGATGAGGTGAAAGATGTGTTGAATAAGAAAGGTACATTTCTTTCAGGTGGTCAGCAGCAACGTTTGTGTATTGCTCGTGCTTTAGCAATGAAACCCGATGTGTTGTTGATGGACGAACCAACATCTGCTCTTGACCCTATTGCAACAAAACATATAGAAGAACTGCTTTTGGAACTGCAAAAAGAGGTTACAATTCTAATAGTTACCCACAATATGGGACAGGCAAAACGAATATCCTCCAAATCAATGTTTATGTATTTGGGTGAATTGGTAGAATATGGTGATACTGAAAAGTTGTTTACCAATCCAGTTGACGAGCGTACAAAAGCCTATTTAACAGGAAAGATGGGTTAATATAATCTGAATTAATGAAAGAAACTTTAACATAAGCATAACCTGTTTGAAACATTTTTGAAACATGTTTGCATTTACTTTGCAGTGTAGAATTTAAAATACATTTATGGGTATATTGCAAATATTTACGCTGTTGGGAGCATTGGGTATGTTCCTTTACGGAATGAATCTGATGAGTTCCGGTCTGCAAAAGGTTGCAGGTGAGAGATTAAGAGGAATTTTGTCTGCCATGACATCTAATTCGTTCAAAGGGGTTATGACGGGATTGGGTATTACTACAATTATTCAGTCTTCGTCTGCCACAACTGTTATGGTGGTTAGCTTTGTTAATGCCGGTCTCTTGACTTTAGCGCAAGCTATAGGTGTGATTATGGGCGCTAACATAGGTACAACAGTGACTGCCTGGATGGTGTCCTGGTTAGGTTTTAAGGCCGATATCTCCCTGCTTGCAGTTCCGTTGATGCTTTTGGGCTTCTTATTCTCTAATTCAAAAAAAGATAAGAGCAGGAATATAGGTGAATTGATAGTGGGATTTTCTCTTTTGTTCCTGGGACTTTCATTTATGAAAGATTCTGTGCCGGACCTAAGAGAGACACCTCAGGTATTGGAGTTTGTGACCTCCTGGTCTGCACACGGTTTTGGTTCTGTACTTTTGTTCCTTGCTTTTGGTACTGTATTAACTCTGGTGTTGCAGTCATCGTCGGCTACAATGGCTATAACGCTTATTATGCTTAGTATGGGCTGGATTCCGTTCGAAATGGCCTGTGCTATGGTGCTTGGTGAGAATATAGGTACCACAATTACTGCAAATATAGCAGCTTCGGTAGGTAATACGCAGGCTAAACGTGCTGCAATGTCGCATACAATTTTTAATGTTTTTGGTGTTATGTGGGCATTGATTTTTTATAAGCCATTCCTGCAGTTGGTAGGAACTATTACAGAAAACCTGTTTGGACTGCCCAATCCGGCTGCCGATGGTTTTGTGGTAACGGATTCAACTTCGGCAGAGGGTACTGCCGCTTTGTATGGCCTGTCAATGCTGCATACTCTGTTTAATCTGACCAATACTCTGTTGTTGGTTTGGTTTACAAAATGGATAGCTCAGACTGTAAGCTGGATTATTCCAGCACCAAAGAATCAGGAGAAAGAGGTGTTCAGACTAAAATATATATCGGCCGGTCCGCTTGCTACTCCGGAACTATCTGTTGAACAGGCTTTTGAAGAGATAATTCACTTTGCGAATATTTCCAAGAACGGAGCTAATTATGCACAGAACGCAATAAACGAAGCCGATACCGATAATTTTGAAGAGTTAAGAGGTAAACTGGTTAAATATGAAGAGATTTCTGACCGAATAGAATACGAGATTGCTGCATTTCTTAATGGAGTTTCTGCCGAAGCGGTTAGTGAAAATACATCTATAAAGATAAAATCGATGTATAAAATTATAGGTGAATTGGAATCTCTGGGCGACTCTTGCGAAACAATAAGCCGTATATTGTCAAGAAAAAATATTCACAATAAGAAGTTCGATGCAGATGCCGTTAAGAATCTTAATTCAATGGCCGATGCTGTAACTGTGGCGTACGATGTGATGATTGATAACTTAGTAGCAGCCAAAAAGGGTGAACTTAACAATATATCTAATGCTTATGCTGCAGAAGAGACTCTCAACTTGCTGAGAAACGATTTCCGCGATGCTATGATTGAAGATATTGATAACGATGGCAAAAACTACCAGGCAAGTGTCTATTATATGGATATAATCAATGCTTATGAGAAAATGGGAGATTATATGATAAATGTGTCACAAGATTTGGAACGCGGGTTTATGAACAGATAGTCTGCGTGCCTACTTTGCTACGAATTCAGTTTTTTTTAGCAAAATGTAACGCATTTGGATAGAATCCTGTATCTTTACGGCAAAATATAATTACTAACCAATTGATAATATGAAAAAAACGGCAATCCTATTGGCTGTATTGACAGCATTTATGGTGGCATGCACACCAAACCCATACAAGGGAAGAGTAAGAGTAGAGGGTAATAAATTCATAGATCCTCAGGGTAACGAAATTATTTTCCGCGGATTATGTTATTCAGATCCTGTGAAGTTGGTGCGCGAAGGGCAGTGGACTGAACGTTATTTTGCTGAAGCAGCAGACTGGGGTGCAAACATAGTAAGATTTGCGGTGCATCCGTCAAACCTTAGAAGCATGGGTTGGGAAAAGACCTTTGCTGCAATGGATCAGGGAATAGAGTGGGCTAAAAAGTACAATATGTACGTAATTATGGATTGGCATTCAATAGGCAATCTGAAGGAAGAGAAATATACATCGCCTATGTATAACACTACAAAGGAAGAGACGTTCAAATTCTGGCGTACTGTGGCACAGAGATATAAGGATGAACCAACGGTGGCTCTCTACGAACTCTTTAACGAACCTACAGTGACAGGTGGTACAGGAAACTGCACATGGGAAGAGTGGAAGGCATTGCAGGAACAGATTATAGATACTGTGCGCGCATATAATCCGGCAGCGGTTTGTTTGTGTGCAGGTTTTAACTGGGCATACGATCTGACTCCGGTGGCAACAGCACCTATTGATCGTCCTAACGTAGCATACGTATCGCATCCGTATCCGCAGAAAAGAGATCAGCCTTGGGAAGAACAGTGGGAAAAAGACTTTGGCTATGTTGCCGATACATATCCTGTAATATGTACAGAGATGGGTTTCTGTTTAGAGAACGAACGTGGAGCTCATATCCCGGTGATTTCTACCGATGTCTATGCTGAGCATATAACCAAATACTTTGAAAAGAAAGGTATATCATTTACTATATGGTGTTTCGATACCAGTTGGTCTCCTACACTTATTGATGATTGGAATTTTACTCCATCTACACAGGGACGTTTCTTTAAGGCCTACCTGCAGAGTAAAAAAGAGAAATGATAAATATGGAGGAATTTTACTCTTTTTTCCATAATCAAGATTTAATTAGTAATTTTGCAGAAACCTACCAAATAAGGGACGGGTTCTTTTACCGCCCCTCTTTGGAATTAGCAAGCTATCTCGAAACTCACTCTTATTTTCCAAATCTTAATAGTTATTTTGAAGGCCATACTATAAAGAGTTTGGTAGGTTTTTTCTTACTCCCTTTCAAGCGTTTCAGATTCTTCTTTTGTAATTCCTCGTTTGAATTACATTTGTTGGAGATATCGCTTCGCCGATAAGGACCACAACGTTGTGATTTGCTTTCATTTTAGTATCTTTGTCTTATTGGAAACATCTCAACTTCATACTCTATCCAATTGGTCTCAGTTGTGATTTGCTTTCATTTTAGTATCTTGGTCTTATTGGAAACATCAACATAGGTCTATACATTTCAATATCCATAGTTGTGATTTGCTTTCATTTTAGTATCTTTGTATTATTGGAAACATCAGAAATTCAAAATCTGTCATTCGTAGCACTGTTGTGATTTGCTTTCATTTTAGTATCTTTGTCTTATTGGAAACATCGTAATGCTGGGTCTGTAGGTAACATCTGTAGTTGTGATTTGCTTTCATTTTAGT
>JAFYMP010000026.1 GCA_017556585.1 Bacteroidaceae bacterium | reverse complement strand
TATCTATTCTTACTATCTCAAAACGCTCCAATATCTCACTAGGAAGTACTATACGAGCTAATTGTTCCAATATCTTTGTTTTCATAACTACAAAGATACAATTTTGAACAAATTTACCACACCTTTTTGCTACTGAGCCAGAAAAACGGTAGCAAAACTATCCCTATTGCTGTTTTTGTGACAATTAACAATAAAAAAGTGTGACCGGAGTTTGCCAAAACTGACTTGCACCGGTCACACTGTTTGTTTTGTTGTTCCAAGAAATTACTTCAATGCGTAGTAATTCTCTTCTTCACCTTCTGTAACGTTGATTTTGTCTTCACGAAGCAACCAACCTAAACCAAGATAAAACTCTTTGTCCTTCAATTTTGTTGCCTTTTTGATTTCTTTCTGTGAAAGAGCATTTTTGCCTTCCAATGCACACCATATCTGGCCTGCATAAGTACCTACATTTTCTATAAACATCTTATTATCATTAAATTCGCTACAAAGGTACAATTTTATAATGGAAGTATTATTATACAAAGCTGCTTTTTTAACTCTTTTAACCTAAAATCAGTTTACTGATTAATAATAGATAAATATTCTGTAAAAATACGAGCAGCCTCTTCCACCATTTTTACGCAAGGTCTTTTCTTGTAATATTCAGGAGTTCTCTCTTCAGGTTTTGTATCGGCAAACTGAACACTATTTTGTTCAGCAGGCTTTCTTAAACCTAACAGTTCTCCGCATATTATTGAACCGTTACGTTTTCTGAATTCTGATGCCAGTTGCTGTACCACCTGATAGTTATACTCTTTACCCTTTGAATCCTTTGGATCTACAGTTCCGGTCTGCAAACCTGCCAAAATAAACATTCCCGATGCAGCACCGCATACTTCGCGCATTCTGCCTATACCGCCACCAAACGATGCCGATATACGCAAAGCCTGTTCTTCTGTCAGGCTATATAAATCAGCAAAGGCAGCCGTAACTGCCTGTGCACAATTATATCCCTGTTTGAAGTTATCTACAGCACGCTGTATTCTATCTTCGTACATATCTGTCTTATTCAGGGCGCATATTGGTATAAACTACCTGAACATCATCGTCATCGTCAAGACGCTCTACAATCTTATCAATTGTTTCACGCTGTTCAGGTGTTACATCCTTCAAATCGTTAGGAATGCGGGTAAATTCAGCTGCTTTAACTTCAAAACCATTCTCTTCAAGATACTTCTGAATAGCAGAATATGATTTTGGATCGCCATAAAGAACTACGGTATTTTCTTCTTCATCAATATCGTATTCGTCTTCTACTCCCAAATCGATAAGTTCAAGAATCAGGTCATCCATATCAACACCCTCTTTCTGAGCAATAGTAAACTGGCACTTGTGTGAGAACATAAAGTCCAAGCTACCGCTTGTACCCAATGTACCACCAAATTTGGTGAATACGCTACGTACATTTGCAACGGTACGTGTGGTATTATCAGTAAGAGTCTCTACATAAATAGCTATTCCGTGAGGACCATAACCTTCGTAGTTCATCTCCTTATAATCCTTCTGGTCTTTACCCATTGCGTTCTTTATAGCGCGCTCGATATTGTCTTTCGGCATATTTTCGTGTTTTGCAGTAGCAATAATAGCACGCAATGCCGAATTGTTGTCCGGATCAGGACCACCTGCCTTAACAGCAATTGAAATCTGTTTTCCAATACGGGTAAATGTCTTTGCCATATTACCCCAACGTTTCATTTTTCTGGCCTTTCTAAATTCAAAAGCTCTTCCCATAGTCTATATCTTTTTTAAATTATTATCTAAGTTTTGCGTCAAGTTTATCCTGCAATGCCTGAATAAGTTTGTTCATAACCTTTTCAATCATCACATCATTCAAAGTCTGGGTCTCATCCTGAAGCATAAAGCTTACAGCATAACTCTTCTTACCTGCTTCCAGATTCTTACCTTCGTAAACATCAAACAAAGCAACATCTTTCAGCAGTTTACCACCCACCTGATATGCAATCTTCTCTATCTCTGCAAACTGAATCTGTTTATCTATCAGCAGAGCCAGGTCACGACGTACAGAAGGATATTTTGGCAACTCTGTATAGCCCACCTTAACCTTACGTGTAGCCTTCAGCAATTCATCCCAACAAACATCTGCATAATATACAGGAGCTGTCAAATCGAACATTGCAGCAATCTTGTTGTTCACCACACCAATTAAAGCCAATGTTTTACCACCTCTGGTCTTATATTCCAAAGCCGATGAGAATAGTTCGTTTTCCGATTCTGCCACTACTACCGCATCCTTCTTTAGTCCAAGACGGGTAAATATATTCAACAGATAAGATTTCAGTTCAAAAGCAGAACTCTTTTCGTCCTGATGTGCCCAGGAAGACTCTACTCTGTAACCGGTAATCCACATTCCCAGATGATTATCTTCACTATATGCCTTCAATGGATTCTGTGCTGTACCATCTTCTGCAGGAACTGCAAGTGCTTCTCTACGTTTTGCATCAAAATAGTAGCACTTACCAAATTCAAAGAAGCGCAGATTTGCATTCTGACGACGCACGTTTCTTGAAAGACTCTCCAATCCGCCAAAGAGCAACGAAGCTCTCAATACATTCAAATCTGAACTAAGCGGATTCATCAATCTTACCAAACGTTCCGGATTATAAGTTTCCAGACCGTCATAATAAGCAGCCTTAGTCAAAGAGTTGTTCAATATCTCGTTAAAGCCACAGCCAACCAACTGTTCCGATACCAAATCCTGCAATTTGTGAGAACGATCTACCTCTCCCTGAACTGTCAGGCTGGACTGAACTGACTTACCAAATTCAATATTGTTATAACCGTAAATTCTCAGTATCTCTTCTACAACATCGCAAGGACGCTGAACATCTACTCTGAACGGAGGAACAAGCAGTGACAAACCATCGGCTGTTTCTGCAACAATTTTCATTCCGAGATTTGTTACTATGCTCTTAATTACATCAGTAGGAATCTCTTTACCTATCAATGAATTTGCATACTGATAGTTGAATTCCACCTTAAAGCTCTCTATAGGCTGAGGATACAAATCTTTAATCTCCATAGAGATAGTACCTCCTGCCAACTCCTTGATAAGCATTGCAGCCTGTTTCAAAGCATATACAACACCATTAGGGTCTATACCACGTTCAAAACGGAAAGAGGCATCGGTGCTGAGCTGATGTCTGCGTGCACATTTTCTAACCCAGGTTGGATTAAAATATGCACTCTCCAGGAATACATTCTTTGTATTTTCTGAAATTCCTGATTTCTGACCGCCAAACACACCTGCTATACACATAGGTTCATTGGCATTGCAAATCATCAGGTCTCTATCAGATAGTTTTCTCTCCTGACCATCCAAAGTAACAAACGGTGTACTTTCCGGCATTGTCTTTACTATAACCTTACCACCT
>JAFYMP010000025.1 GCA_017556585.1 Bacteroidaceae bacterium | reverse complement strand
TTTTAGTACAATCTGCAAAATTGCAAAATCAATTCAAATCGACACGCGTTTTCTTTATATGTATCTAATTATATATAAATAAGTTACAAATTAATTTTAAAAAATCTTTTGGACACTAGTGTTGTTGTAACAGCTAAAGCAGATATAAACCAACAGCATAGCCGTAATTGCTGAAATCGATATTCTGATACCGGTATATGCTTTTGATTGCTTAGGTTCTTTAATGGGAAGCACATACAGAAGTAGAAGTAACATTAAGAAGGTAAATACAGCATAATTGAACGGATATGAAAACATGCATTGTATTGCTACCGTGGCTATGAGTGATAATCCTATCTCTATGGCAGAACCGTTTCTGACTATCTTTTTTGCTATAAAATAAAGCAGCAGTACCGCCAAAGATAAACCTATCAGTCCGTATTCCACCGTAAGTTTTATATATTCGTTGAACGGATGGTTCATATTATCTGCAAGCATAATAAACGGGGAATTGGGATGTGCAGAAAGATATTCTGCCTGATAATGCATATAGTTTGCCAGGAAACCGCCATGTCCAAAACCAAACAGCGGACGTTCGGCAATCATATCCATACATACACGCCATATAAGAAGACGCCCATTGGCTGAATCGGCTTTAAGATGATATAAGACAAATAGCAATGCTATAATTATCAATGAGAACAACAGATTAAGCCATTTATGTTTCTTTAGTGTTTGAAGAAAATATGTTTTATGACATATCATTATTGACAGGGTTGCAAGTACGGCAAGAATACCGCTTCTTGAACCACATAGCAATATCATTACAAAAGCAAGCAAAGATGATATTGCACATATTAAGCGTACAGTACATCTATGTTCATGATTAAAATCAAAAGTGATATACGCAGGTGCAATAAACAGCAATGAGAGTACAGCAGAAAACCCTGCAGGATTTTCAAAACTGCCTGTTATGGAAAAATTATAGTGGTTAGATGATAACACACCAACATACTGCAGAAACCCTTGCAAAGAGAGTGCAAAACAGATAAATGTCAATCCATAAAGAAACAGTTTGTTCGTTACGCTCTGTTTAAGATAATAGAGTGGTTTCTTTGTAAATGACAACAACAATACAATAACTGATGTAGCGATAGATGTTATATACAGCTTAACATCATTCTCCACATTCATAAAACTGTTGGAGAAGCAGAACACCCCTCCAACAGCTATCAGTAACCATAAATTTGTATATATTGTCTTCACGACAATGTTTATTTACTTAGGATCATAGACAGGACGGACACTTAATCCACAGCTCCTGCTATTACTTGAAATAAATGGATCCTTATTTTGCCATAATACAAGATTCTTAGCTTTTGTATTATCATCTACATCTATAGAGGAAGACATATAGCAACCTTCCTCATTCTCTACATTTTCACCATATCTATAATGGCGTTTCCCTTCCCAAGAACCTGCTAAAGGAAGAAATATTTGATTGTTATTTATCTTGCTAGTAAAAGCACATCCTATAATTCCATTGATTGAATAAATCACATAAGTACAATTATCTATCAATTCTTGGAATTCTTCACTTGACGGAGTTCTCCAATTTTGCCCCCATGCGCTTGTGGCTACGTCATCAACAGCTGTTAATGTTACATTATTATCAACGTCTTTGGAATATTTAGTATAATTCTCATTATACCATTTATATTCTTGCTCGGTATATGATAATTTTTGCTCTGTTTCTCCCCAAGCATAATAACCACCTATTTCTTCTTTTTGAGTTGCACCTACATTACAAGTAGCCCACTGTACCGAAAGTCCCATATCTACTGCTGTATGCTCCATCTCATTTGCCTTAATAAATTGCTGTGCATCAAATATATTACCTTCAGGAAAAATCTTATTCTTCATATAAGTGGCAATAATACCTGCAGGTATGACTGTTGTAGGTATTGCCTTATTTCCATTAATTTTATAACTATTATATAACATTCTGATATCAAGTTGTCTTATAGGTGAAGTAGAAGCAGAAATAAAATGGTCTTCTAATATATCCAGTGCTATGTATTCACCGCGCTTTAACCTTGCTCCGGATTGGGAATGTTTTTTTAAGGTATCGTACAAATACATTCCTTTGGGTAGAGCTGCTGTCACCCATTCATCTTGACTAGTTTTGTACACATCAACGAAACCAAACCAATCATTGGCTATGTATCCCGTAGGTGTCTCTTCAAGCATACACATCACATGGTTATATCTTAAATAATTAGGGATAGTTTTGTGAGCCATAAAACTAAATTCAACAATCTGCTTAGGGGAGTCCATATGACCATCAACAACATTTCGAACCTTCATTCTTGCAATTGTCTTGTATTCATATACAGTTGGTATTATTAACGAAGAATCTACTATAGATGTCTCTATTATATCACCTATAACGATGATATGGTTAGTGCTTTTCGCTAAGCCTGACTCAAAGAAATCATCACTGCTACAGCTTGATACTGTTACCACAGCAACAGCCATCACTGATAGCCACATTGCTTTAAAAACATTCTTGTTCATTGTAATTCTGATTTTTATTATCAATAATTATTTTTGATTGCATCTATTTATCGTTAGTATTTATAATGCGTTGCAAATTGCAACAATTGCTAATGTGCTGAATAACATCTTATTAGGGCTTCAGGCTCTAATTTGTTTTTTAGTCTGGATTTACAAGAACGGACAGACGATTCTTCTATACAGAGTATTTGTGCACATTGTTTGGTGTCTGCATTTAGGCAGGTTAAAACAAAACAAAAGAAGCCTGTTTCGTTAAGTTTTACGTCTATGCCACACATTGTTGGCCTTACTATTATAAAGGTGTTGTATATGGCATTAAGAATAGCTGTCTTTTCTGTAAATGATAGTTCTCTTTTGCCATTCATGAAATCGTTGAAATAGTTGTACTCTTCTCTTTTTTTGAACTGTTCCAATGAAGATTCAAAACGATTATTAAAATTGTCCAGTAAGACTTCTCTGTTGTTGTCAGCATCTGTATCTTTGGGATTAATGGAATATAGTAAAATGCTTTTTCTCAGATGGAAAAGTCCAACTAACCAAAATCCTATTATCAGTATTGAGAAAATTATGATAATCATACTACATACTTGGATTAAAGATGGTGAATATAAAAACTACCAGCCACCTGAATAAAAATGGCAGTATTCCTACGGTCGATATAAAGATAAGCAGGTTGATCTCCTTTTTGCCTAATTTGTGTTTCATTACTATGGGGTAGAACACTACAAATAGTATAAAGAAACTACATGTTAGTAGCTCTTTAAGAAAAGAATCGTCTTTTATAAAGAAACTTGATATTGCTGCAAGAGCACTATATGCAAAACAATACAATGCTATAAACCCTAATTGTTGCTCCATCTGTTTGGTAATACGCATATATATGTAAAACATTAGCGAACAGAACGATATTCCCAATAAATCTACAAAGTATAATTCCATATAATATTTGTTGTTTGGTTTATACTAATTTCAAAACACTGCAAATGTAACGAAATGAAATGCTTTTGGTGTAGAAAATAGTGTTGCAAATTGCAACAATGTGTATAATGACTATACTTTACGGAAATCTTGCTAAAAGTTAAATCTATCTTTCAAACTTTTTCTGTAAGTTTGCATACTATCAATAATTAAAACGTAGAAATATGAATTTTAAAAACGTAGCACTTTCATTTTTAGCTGTAATACCACTACTGTCATTTGCACAAGAGTATCCGTTTCAAGATCCTTCACTGCCGGCACATGACCGCGCGGTAGATTTAATGAACAGACTTACCCTGGAAGAAAAATCACAACTTATGCTGGATCAGTCAGCAGCTATTCCGCGTTTGGGAATAAAGACTTTCCATTGGTGGAGCGAAGCACTGCATGGTGTAGCAAATCAAGGTAATGTTACTGTGTTTCCGGAACCTATTGGAATGGCAGCTTCGTTCAACGAAAATATGGTGTTTAATGTGTTCGATGCCACATCTACAGAAGCACGCGCCATACATAATGAACGTGAACGTCAGGGTTTGGATGAACGTCGTTTTTACGGACTCTCTTTCTGGACTCCAAATGTAAATATATTCCGTGATCCGCGTTGGGGACGTGGTCAGGAAACATACGGAGAAGACCCATATCTTACATCGGTAATGGGTGTAAAAGTTATCCAGGGCTTACAGGGACCTGCCGATGCAAAGTACCGTAAACTATTGGCTTGTGCAAAACATTTTGCTGTTCACAGCGGTCCGGAATGGGCGCGTCATACAGATAACATAACAAATGTAGAACCGCGAGATCTTTTTGAAACATATTTGCCTGCGTTTCAGGCTGCAGTGCAGAAAGGAGATGTTCGTGAAGTGATGTGCGCTTATCAACGTTGGGAAGATGAACCTTGTTGTGGTAGCGAAAGATTATTGCAACAGATTTTGCGCGAAGAATGGGGCTTTAAATATATGGTAGTATCGGATTGTAGCGCTATATCAGATTTTTGGCAGACTCATAAAACATCAAGCGATGCTACTCATGCTGCCGCTGTGGGTGTTTTGGCGGGTACAGATGTTGAATGTGGTTATAATTATGCCTACAAAAGTATTCCTGAAGCAGTTCGCTTAGGTTTGATGAAGGAAGAAGATGTAAATCAGAAAGTGATAAGACTGTTGGAAGCCCGCTTCTCACTTGGCGAATTCGATCCTGCAGAGATGGTAGAATGGAAACAGATTCCTATGGATATGGTTGCCGGCAAAGAACATAAGGAACTTTCATTGGATATGGCACGCCAAACCATTACTTTGCTACAGAATAAGAATAACATTCTACCATTAGATAAAAATATAAAGAAGATAGCTGTAATAGGCCCTAATGCCGATATAGAGACTATGATGTGGGGTAATTACAATGGTACTCCTACTCAAACTATCTCTTTCTTAGAAGGTGTAAAAGAGAAAGTTAAGAGAAGTGCTATAACTTATATGCAGGGATGTGATTATACCAATATGAAGACTCTGCATTCTATGTACGACGAATGCGAATTTGACGGCAAAGCAGGTATGAAGGCTACTTTCTGGAATAATACCAATCGCGAAGGCGAACCTGTTAATGTAATTTGGGAAAAAGCACCTTTCTCAAAGACAACATTTGGAAACTATGCATTTGCTCCTGGAGTTAATTTGGAGAGTTTCTCTGCTATATACGAAACCTACTTTACACCATCAGAGAGTGGAAAGGTTCTGCTTGATATGACATCTTGTGGCGATTACGAACTCCGCGTTGATGGTGAAACCAAGGTAAAACGTCAAACCTGGCTTACCCTAAACGAACGTACATTTATAGAGGTGGAAAAGGGAAAAACATACCATATAGAGATTCTCTATGCTCAGGTGCCATCGTACAACACAAACTTAAAGTTTGATTTGGGCTTTGAAAAAGAGTTTAACTACGATGACGTTATCAGTAAATTGGAAGGTATTGATGTAGTGCTGTTTGCAGGTGGTATATCGGCTTGCTATGAAGGAGAAGAGATGCCTGTTGAAGTAGATGGCTTTAAGGGTGGTGACCGTACTTCAATAGAATTCCCTGTTATCCAGCGCACATTGATTAAGAAATTGAAAGAGGCGGGCAAAAAGGTTATATTGGTAAACTTCTCAGGATCTGCTATGGCACTTCTGCCGGAAACCGAAAACTGCGAAGCCATAGTTCAGGCCTGGTATCCGGGTGAAATGGGTGGTCGTGCAGTAGCCGATGTGTTGTTTGGAGATTATAACCCGGGTGGTAAACTGCCGGTTACATTCTATAAGAGCGATTCTCAGCTTCCTGATTATTCAGATTATTCTATGAAAGGGCGTACATATCGTTATTTTGACGATGCTCTATTCCCATTTGGATATGGATTGAGCTATACAACTTTCAGTGTAGGTCAGGCAGAGATAGAGAAGAAAGCTAATGGTAATGTGGACGTAACAATACCTATAAAGAATACAGGCTCACGTGCAGGCAGCGAAGTACTTCAGATCTATGTGAAGGCTTTGAAAGATGTAAACGGACCATCAAAATCGTTGCGTGCATTCAAACGAGTGGAATTGAACCCCGAAGAGAGTATGAACGTGAAATTTGAACTTGAACCGGAGGCTTTCTCATTCTTTGATGAAAAGTCAAACACCATGATTTGTGTAGATTCAGAAGATGTGGAGTATGAAATCTACTACGGTACAAGTTCTCAAGAAAAAGATTTGAAGAGTTTACAGATAGTAATAGAAGGATATAACTAATGGTCATTATTAATTATTAACCAATAAATAACATAACAATGAAAACATTAAAAAAGATTGCCTCTTTGGCAACTATGGCGTTGCCCGCAGTGCTGCTTACATTTACTGCGTCCTGTTCCCAAAAGGGTACCGATTCATTTGCTATGAATGAACTGGAATATTTTGAGAAAACAGGTTCAAATGTGTTAGTGTATAGTAATATCTACAATGGTGGTTTCTGTGACGAGAAACTGGCGGGTATAGAAATTATACAGCGTGGCGAAAGATTGGCCACCGGTGGCGGTATTCGTTTTATGAATACACCGGAACAGTGGGATATTTATGCAGAAATGACTAATCGTGAAGTAAACCGTGAGGAGAATTACATTGAGGTGGAATTAACTTACGAAGACTATGATTTTGTATCTAAAATTCGCGTTACACCAAATGATGAAGGCGTATTGATGCAGGTTTATCTGGATAAACCGGTACCGGCAAATCTGGTTGGTAAAGCAGGTATGAATCTGGAATTTTTCCCTGCTTCATATTTTGGTAAAAACTATTTAGTTGATGGTGCAGCACGCATATTGCCAAGATTCCCAATGCACGATACTGAAGTTCGTCCGTTGTCAGAAAAGATACCGCAATACTTTGGCGAATCAACTTTTGATGATCGTGGCAGAGATGAATTTCTGGTTCCACTGCCTATGTCAACAGGTAAGAGTATTGTTTTAGCTCCGGAAGACGACGAACTGTGTGTAAGCATTACATCTGATGAAGATGTAAGTATTTATGATGGTCGTCATCTTGCACAGAATGGTACATTTGTGGTACGTTCCTTGCTTCCTGCGGGAAAGACCGGAAAGGTACTGGAGTGGTATGTAGAGCCAAGCTCAAATCCTGAATGGATACGTGAACCAAATATCGGTTTCTCACAGATTGGTTATACACCGGCACAGAGTAAAGTATCTGTTGTAGAGCTGGATAAACGTGATAAGATAGAATCAACAGCAAAAATTCTGCGCGTTAATCCTGACGGCAGTCAGACACTTGCCCTGAATGCCAAAGTAGAAGAGTGGGGTGTTTTCTACAGCCGTTACAATTATGCACGCATAGACTTTACAGAGGTGAGTGAACCGGGTCTTTATGTAATAGAATATGATGGTGTGCAGACAAATGCCTTCCCTATAGATAAGGATATCTATTCAGACAAATGGCACTCATCAATGGATGTATCGCTGGTTGTGGCGATGGATCACATGGAGGTAAATGAAGGCTACAGAATATGGCATGGTCGTGCAAATATGGATGATGCGATAATGGCTCCTGCTAATATCCGTATTCACGATGGTTACAGCCAGGGTGCAGAGAACTTTACAAAATACAAACCACTGGAACATGTACCTGGTCTTGCAGTAGGTGGCTGGTACGATGCCGGTGATTTTGATATTCAGCAGAATTCTGTTGTTACAACAACTGTCGATCTTGCTTCTTTGTGGAGATTGTTCCAGCCTAAGAGAGATATGACATATATAGATGAGGTTACAAAGTATGCAGATATTCATCGTCCTGACGGAGTGCCTGATGTTGTTCAGCAGATAATGCACGGAACTCTTAATATGAATGCTCAGATTGAAGCTCTGGGATTTGTATCAAGAAATATAGGTCAGCCACAGATGCATCAGTATCACCATTTGGGCGATGCCTTGACACTTACTGACGGTCTTATCTACGACCCAAGTCTGGAACCATACGAAGTGTCTGCCGATGGTAAGCGTAGCGGTACATACGATGATCGTATCATTATGACAAACCGTCCAAGTGCAGGTGGTGTTATGAACTCAATAGTAGGTCTTGCATCAGCATATCCTGCATTGAAGAACTATTATCCGGAAGAGGCTGAACGTTCTTTGAAGAATGCGCTCATGCTTTGGAATAAATATGTAGGCGAAGGTGATAACGGAGTACGTGGCGCTATAGAACTTTACTATGCTACCGGCGACGAAAAGTTCAAGGATATCTTTATGCCTTCAATCCTGAATCAGATTAACGCATTGGGTGCAAACAACGAAAATGCGAATAATAATCAGCGCAGAAATAATTCCGGCGCAAATATGGGACAGATATTGAGAGTCTATGATATGCTTGATGCTGACGCTAAGGCAAAAGTGGATGCGGCTATTCCTGCATACGTTGAAAGATTGACAAATGTAGGTAGTGACAATCCTTACTGTGTGCCTATTTCAGGTGGTGGCTGGGCTGGTAACAATCAGGTTATAAGCAATTCATTCAATGCATATCTTGTATGGAAACAGTATCCTGAACTTGTTGATCCTGAAATGGTTCTGAAAGGTCTGAACTACCTGTTCGGAAATCACCCTTATAACAATCTCTCATTTATTACCGGTGTAGGTGTTGCTACCAAGAAGGTTGCATACGGCAATAACAGAGCAGACTATAACGTAATTCCGGGTGGTGTTGTTCCCGGTCTGTTGATGAGAAAACCGGACTTTATGGAAAATAAGGACGATTATCCATTCTTATGGGGTGAAAATGAGTGCTGTATAAATTCAGTGCCTAATTATGTAATGCTAAACCTTGCTTGTATAGAAGTAGCTGACGCTATTAACAAATAATAACTTCAGAATACAAAAAAATATTGGAGTTTAGAATTTGAAATTAGCCCCAAAGTTTGAATAATAAGCTTTGGGGCTTTTTGTGTGCAATGAAATGTTAACGTCATTTCAGAAAAAAAAACATTTACGCTTGATAAATATTAATAATTACTCTATTTTTGTAGAATAATGCTTTTAATATACATTTTATGAGTTATCTGCGTTTTGAAAAGACCTTGATGACAAACTTGGAGGAGACTCTTCCAAGAGAGGTGTTAAGAACCAATAGATCAGGTGCATATCATTGCACAACCATAGTGGACTGTAATACAAGAAAGTATCACGGCCTGTTGGTTATGCCTGTACCGGAATTGGGCGATGATCCACATGTTCTTCTCTCTTCTCTGGATGAAACTGTAATTCAGCACGGAGCCGAATTTAACTTGGGTGTGCATCAGTATTGGGGATATAATTTCAGCCCAAAAGGTCATAAATATATCAGAGAGTTTAATTGTGATAAAGTGCCTACAACTATTTATAGAGTAGGCGGTGTGCTTCTAAAAAAAGAGAAACTGTTTGAGCATAACGAAAACAGAATCCTGATACGTTATACTTTGTTGGATGCACATTCAGAAACCACATTGCGCTTGCAGCCTTATCTGGCTTTCCGTAGTGTAAGACAGTTTACACACGAAAACAGCCAGGCAAGCAGGGAATATCAAGAGGTGGAAAATGGTATTAAAACCAGAATGTACCCGGGATATCCAGAGCTGTTTATGCAGTTAAGCAAGGAGAATAACTTTGTGTTTAACCCTGATTGGTACAGAAAGTTTGAGTATTCAAAAGAGTTAGAACGAGGTTACGATTTCAATGAGGATCTCTATGTGCCGGGCTACTTTGAAATGAATATCAAGAAGGGGGAAAGTATTGTGTTCTCTGCCGGCGTATCGGAAGTTAAGACACGTGGTTTGAAACGTACCTTTACTATAGAGGCCGATAAACGTACTCCTCGTGATAACTTCTATCACTGTTTGAAGAATTCTGCGCATCAGTTCCACAATAAGAGTGGTGGTAAACATTATATTCTTGCAGGTTATCCATGGTTTAAATGTCGCGCAAGAGATATGTTTATAGCTTTGCCGGGATTGACATTGGCACTTAACGAAGAGTTTGAATTCCTGTCGGCTATGAATACAGCTGCCGAAGCTATTCGAGATTTTATAAAAGGTCGTCCTACAAAATGTCAGATTTATGAAATGGAACGTCCAGATGTCTTCTTGTGGGCTATATGGGCTATTCAGCAATATGCAAAATTCTGTGGACGTGAGAAGGCTTGGGATCAGTATGGTCGCCTGATGATGGATATTATGGATTATCTGCGTCATAACAGACATGTTAATTTCTATCTACATGGAAATGGTTTGGTTTACATAAATGGTAGAGAGAGTGCTGAAACCTGGATGAATTCCACAGTAGATGGCGCTCCGGTAGTTCCAAGAACCGGCTATGTTGTAGAAATCAATGCACTTTGGTATAATGCGTTGAAGTTTGTAGCTGAACTGTCAAATGAATGTGGCAAATCAGATTATTCAAGACGTATGGAACAGATTGCACAAAAGGTTGAAGCATCGTTCCCGGAAGTGTTTGTAAATGAATATGGCTACTTGTACGATTATGTAGATGGTGATTACAAAGATTTAAGCGTACGTCCGAATATGGTATTCGCCATTGCGTTTGATTACTCTCCGTTGCATCAGAAACAGAAGAAATCGGTATTGGATATTGTTACAAAGGAACTGCTTACCCCAAAGGGTTTGCGTTCACTCAGTCCTAAAAGTTTAGGCTATAATCCAAACTATGTAGGCCCACAACGCGAACGCGATTATGCATATCATCAGGGTACTGCCTGGCCTTGGTTGGCAGGTTTCTACTTTGAAGCATATTTGAAACTATACAAACGTAGCGGACTTTCGTTTATAGAACGTCAGATGATTGGTTACGAAGACGAAATGGTGTCGCATTGTATAGGTTCTCTGCCTGAATTGTTTGATGGAAATCCACCGTTCAAGGGTAGGGGGGCCGTATCTTTTGCAATGAATATTGCCGAGATACTGAGAACTGTAAGAATGATTAACGATTTTGAATAATGTGAGGATATGAACGTATTGATGTTTGGATGGGAATTCCCTCCTCATATTTTAGGTGGTTTGGGAACAGCCAGTTATGGTTTGACCAGAGGTTTGGCAAAACAGGGAGATATGAATATTACATTCTGTCTGCCTAAACCTTGGGGTGATGAAGATCAGAGCTTTATGAGGATAGTAGGTATGAATGCTGTGCCTATTGTCTATAAAGATACAGATGCAGAGACCTTAAAACAGAAATTTCCATGGATGAATCCACAGGATTATTACGATTTCAGATCTAATATATATGCCGATTTCAGGTATATGAATACCAATAGTCTGGGTTGTATAGAATTCTCAGGTCGTTATCCGGATAATCTGCAAGAGGAGATAAATAACTATTCAATAGTGGCAGGTGTAGTGGCAAGAACAGAAAAGTTCGATATTATCCACTCACACGACTGGTTGACATATCCTGCCGGTATTCATGCTAAGCA